>JAOUHH010000034.1 GCA_029865195.1 Desulfobulbaceae bacterium | reverse complement strand
CTTCATCGCCTCGGAGGCGATCTCGGCCACCTTGGCCTTCAAGACCTCGTCGACCTTGGGCGGCTCGACCTCAATCTTGACCTTGCCGGCGGCGGCCCGCAGTTCATCCTGCATGTCGAGGATCGGCTGCAACCCGGCATGACCGAAGTAGATCCCCTCAAGGATCTCCTGCTCGGAGAGCGAATCACTGCCGCCCTCGACCATCACCACGGCGGTGCGGGAACCGGCGACCACCAGGTCGAGACGGGATTCCTCCATCTGGTCCTTGGTGGGGTTCAAGACATAGGCACCGTTGATGTAACCGACCCGGATCCCGGCAATGGGGCCGTGGAAGGGGATATCGGATACCGACAGGGCGCAGGAGGCGCCGATCAGGGCCAGCATGTCCGGCTCGTTCTGCTGGTCGGCGGAGAAAACGGTGGCGATGATCTGGGTCTCGTACTGGTATCCTTTAGCAAACAGCGGCCGCAGGGGCCGATCGATGAAGCGGCAGGTAAGGGTTTCTTTTTCACTGGGGCGGCCGATCTCGCGGCGGAAGAAACTGCCGGGAATCCGGCCGGATGCGTACATCCGTTCCTGATACTCGACGGTAAGCGGCAGGAAATCGACATCCGCCTTGGGCTCAGGTGCCCTGGTCGCGGTGACCAGCACCACGGTTTCGCCATAGGTAACCAACACCGAACCACCCGCCTGTTTGGCGAGACGGCCGGTCTCAACGGTCAGGGTACGCCCGCCAACTTCAACTTCTACTTGCTTAAACATTCAATCTCCTTCGGCTGCATGAACAGCCGGCGTCCGGCGGCGCATAATCGCGTCCACGCCGGTGTTGGCCGGAAACACTACAAACGACCCATGCCGTTTGACTTTCCAAGCCTCTCCTTGCGACGGCGGCAGCCGTCAACAACAAATATCCCGGTCGCAAATCGGAACCCCGCTGAGGGGCCCGGAACTTGGCCGGGAAACGACAAAACCCCCGACCCATCCCGCCCGTGGTCAGGCGTGGATGGGAAGCGGGGTTTTACGACGGTGCGAAAGTCAAGCTTTCGCGCCGTTATTTTCTGATGCCGAGTTCCTTGATCAGCTGCAGGTATTTATCGGCGTCTTTGCGCTTCAGATACTTGAGCAGTGAACGACGCTGACCGACGAGCTTCAACAGGCCACGCCGGGAATGGTGGTCTTTCTTGTGGAACTTGAAGTGCTCGGTCAGGTAGGTGATCCGCTCGCTCAGCAATGCAACCTGAACCGCCGGGGAGCCGGTGTCGGTTTCATGGGTGGCGAACTTGTTGATGATTTCTTGTTTCTGTCCAGCGTGAAGTGTCACAGTTTTCCTCCTACAGATTTTTCCGTATCCAAGTCAATAGCGACCTGATTATACCTATTTCTTTAAAATACTCACTAAATTTTTAGGTCACCGCTCATTTTGCCCCTCCGCCGAACCACGATGGAGTAACAAAAGTATCCCTATTTACGCATGCCGTCTTGGCCGGTGATGCCGGCGTCAACCCGCCTTGGCTTCCCCCAGCGCGGCCAGCGCCTCATCAACCGTCAACCGGTGCCGCGCCAAAAGTTCCTGGGCCTGCTCCCGATCGGCCAGCCTGTCGCCCGGCAGCGCCTTTGTAACGGAAAACGGCCCGCTTTGCAAGCGTCTCAATGCAATTAAATGCGCGCCGCAGCCAAGCGCATTGCCGATATCGGCACCCAGGGTCCGCACATAGGTACCCTTGCCGCAATGGACCCGGATCGTCAGCCAGTCCGCGCCGAGGGCGAGCAGGAGCAGCTCCCTGATGATGATCGGACGGGGCGGCTTGACCACCTCGATGCCCTTGCGGGCATAGTAATAGAGGGGCTTGCCCTTATGCTTCAAGGCGGAATAGCGGGGCGGCGTCTGCACCCCCTCACCGACAAAACCCGCCAGACATGCCTCCACCTCGGCGCGGGACAGTTCGCGCACCGGCTGTTCGGCCACCACCTCGCCCTCGAGATCCTGGGTGTCTGTCTCAATACCCAGCCGCAGGGTGGCCTCGTAGGTCTTGTCGCCGCCCATCAGCTGATCGATAATCCGGGTCGCCGGCCTCCCGGCGCAGAGGATCAACAACCCCGAGGCGAACGGATCGAGGGTGCCGGCATGGCCGACCTTCTTGATCCCCAATGCCTTCCGCACCTGCCGCACGATCTGAAACGAGGTCGGGCCCACCGGCTTGTCGATCAAAAAAACTCCGGCCTCCACGTCTGGACCGGATTCCTTCCCGGTCGGCACGACAGCAGGCGGAGCTATGGGCACGGTGGCCTGATACTGCACGTCTTTCATTTGAGGCCGGCTTCCACCACCGCCTCGAGTTCCGGCAGCAACACGGCCCGAACCGCCTCAATGGTGGTATCCCGCCATTTACAACCGGCCGCGTTCCGATGCCCGCCGCCGCCAAACTTGGCCGCCACCTGCGCCACATCGTAACGGGACTTGGAGCGCATGCTCACCGAGATCATGCCGGCCGGCGCCTCCTTGATAAAGGCAGCAACCTTGACCGTCCGCAGGGAACGGGGGTAGTTGATGAAGGTTTCGGTGTCGGCCGATTCGGTGCCGGTGGCGTCAAACATCGCCTGGGAGACCGAGATCATCGCTATCCGGTCGTTGTCGTACAGCACCAGGGTCTCCAGCACGTCCTTCATCAACCGCAGCCGATTGACCGAGAAATTATCAAAGAGCTTGCCGGAAACCTCCGCCGGCTTGACCCCCTTGCCGATCAACGCCGCCGCCACCCGGAAGGTTTCGGCGGTGGTGGAGGAATACTTGAACGAGCCGGTGTCGGAAACGATGGCCGTATAGAGGCAATACGCCGCCTCGTAGGAAAGATCAACGCCCAGCGCGGTGGCCAACTCGTACACCATCTCGCCGGTTGAGGCGCGATGCGAATCAACCCAACGCAGGGTGCCGAAATCCTTGTGCCCGGCATGATGGTCGATCACCACCACCGTGCCGGCGGCCAGAAATTCCTCCTGCCGCAGGCCAAGACGGAAGCAGTCGCCGCAGTCCAGGGCCAAGATGCAGTCATATTGCCCGAGGTCCGGAAGCGTGGTCTGTAACTTTTCACAGCCGGGCAGAAACGCATAGAGATGCGATATCTCGCTTTCGCTGTAGAGAAAGACCTGTTTGCCCATGGCGGCGAGGATCTCGCCCATGGCCAGTTGCGAACCCAGCGCGTCGCCGTCGGGATGGATATGGGTCGCCACCAGAATCCGCTCGGCGGCTTGGATTACGGCGACAATCTGGTCAAGGGGACGGCTCATGGTCTTCCTTCTTGATTTCCGTCAGCAGATCTTCTATGCGTCGTTGCTGCGCCTCGTTGCGATCAACCTTGAAAACAGGCTCCGGAGCATGACGGAGTTGCAGCTGTTTGGCGAGATGGCTGCGGATAAAGCCCTTGGCCCGCTCCCAACCCTGGGCCGCCTCTTTTTCCTGCCGAGGAGAACCCATCACCGTGTAATAGATGATCGCCTGCTTCAGATCATCGGTCATGGACACGCGGGTGACGGTGACGTTCAGCAACCGGGGCTCCTTGAGCCCGTGCAGCAGCAACAGCGCCAACTCCTCCATGACCAGATCGGCCACCCGCTGCGGTCGTCGCTTGGGACGGCGACCAAGCCCCAACGGCAGAGCTATCTCTTTTGTTTTCTTCACTACGGGGTCCGATGTTAACTATTATGCGCCCAGGCAAACCATGGAAGCAAGTCGCCGGCGGAAAAATTCGCCGGCGACCGCAATGCTACCGATGGATGACTACCTGCAGGGGATGCCTAGAGGATGCCGGCGACCTCTTTCATCTGGAAAATCTCGAGGATGTCGCCAACCTTGAGGTCATTGAAGTTTTCAACGCCCATACCGCACTCGTAGCCGGTCTGAACCTCCTTGACGTCGTCCTTGAACCGGCGCAGCGAGGAGAGCTTGCCGGTATAGACGACCACGCCCTCCCGGACCACCCGCACCTGGGCGTTACGCTCCACCTTGCCGTCGGTGACATAACAGCCGCCGATGGTGCCGATCTTGGGCACGTTGAAGGTCTCGCGCACCTCGGCGGTACCGACAACCTGCTCCTCGAAGGTGGGATCGAGCATACCGACCATGGCCTGCTCGACATCCTCAAGGGCATGATAAATGACGTCGTAGGTGCGGATATCGACCTTCTCGTTCTTGGCCAGTTCCTGCACCTTGGTGCTGGGCCGAACATTGAAGCCGATCACCAGCGCATCGGAGGCGGCGGCCAGAAGCACGTCGGACTCGATGATGGTGCCGGTCCCCTGATGGAGGATCTTGACCTTGATCTCGTCGGTGCTGAGCTTTTTAAGCGATTCGCCGAAGGCCTCCAGGGTACCCTGTACGTCGGCGCGCAGCAGCACGCGCAACTCCTTGACCTCGGCCTCCTGCATCCGCTCGAAGAGGTTGTCGAGGGAGATCTTGGAGCCGCTGGCCAACTCGCTCTCACGGCTCTTCATCTGCCGCTCGGCGCTAATGGTTTTGGCCATCTTCTCATCGGCGACGACGATAAACTCGTCACCGGCGCGCGGCACGCCGCTCAACCCCTGCACCTCGACCGGCGTCGACGGCCCGGCCTCCTCGACATTTTCCCCCTTGTCGTTGCGCAGGGAACGGACCCGGCCATGATGGAGACCGGCCACAAAGGAATCCCCGGCCCGCAAGGTGCCGTGCTGAACAAGAACCGTGGCCACCGGGCCGCGCCCCTTATGCAGCTGCGCCTCGATAACCCAGCCGCGCGCCTTCCGGTCGGCGTCCGCCTTCAGTTCGAGCACCTCGGCTTGCAGCAGGATCTGCTCCAGCAGCTCCTCGATGCCGATATTCTGCTTGGCCGAGGTCTCGCAGAAGATGGTGTCGCCGCCCCATTTTTCCGGCACCAGATTGAACTCGGCCAGCTCACGGAGCACCCGGTCCGGGTTGGCGTTTTCTTTGTCGATCTTGTTCACCGCGACCACGATGGGCACCTCGGCGGCGCGGGCATGGTTGATCGCCTCACGGGTCTGATCCATGACCCCGTCGTCGGCGGCGACCACCAGCACGACCACGTCGGTGACCTTGGCGCCGCGGGAACGCATCTCGGTAAAGGCGGCATGGCCCGGGGTATCGAGAAAGACCACATCCCCCTTGGCCGAACGGACATAATGCGCGCCGATATGCTGGGTGATACCACCGGCCTCGCCCGCCGCCACGTCTGTTTTACGAATGGCGTCGAGGATCGAGGTCTTGCCGTGGTCGACATGACCCATGACGGTGACCACCGGCGGCCGCGGCTTCTCCTCGCCGCCGCTCTCCTTGTCCTCGATGCCGAGAACGATCTGCTCCTCGGTGACCCCCTGCTCGACCTCGTAGCCGAAATCGCTGGCCACCAGGGTCGCGGTGTCGACGTCCAGCGACTGGTTCAGCGTCGCCATCACGCCAAGACCCATCAGCTTGGCGATCACCTCGCTGGCCTTGACCCCCATCCGATGCGCGAAATCGCCCACCGAGATGGTCTCGAAGACCTTGATCCGCTTCTTGATCGCCTTGGTTTCGGCGATATCCATCAGGCCGTGCGCGGACATCTTCTTTTTCTTGGGGCCGCCGCCACGACGGCCCCGGCCGAGACGCAGGCCGGCGGCCGGCAAGCGCCCGCCCAGTTCCTGCACCTCGTCGGCGTCGATAATCAGCCCGCTGGTACGCTTTACCGCGCCTTTCTTGCCGCGTTCACGATCATCGGTATCCCGAAATTCGACAAATCTCTTGCCCTTCTTGGCCTTCTTGTTGATGTCCGCCGCCGCGGCATCGGGAACGGTTTCCACCTCGCCCTCCACCGGCTTGCGCTTGGGCCGTTCCGGCCGCGCAACCTTCGGCCGCGGGGCAGGGCTCGGGGTTTCGGGGATAACCACCGCCCCCCTCTTGATCACCCGCGCCAAGCCTTTGCGGGAGGGCTCGGGAACCGGCTTCTCCTCGGGCTCTGCCGCCACGGCCGGGGCCTCTGCCGCCGCCGGCGGCACGGCCTCTGCAGCCATTGTCACGGGTTCGACGACTGCCGCCGGTGCTTCCTCGGCGGCCGCCACGACTTCTTCTCCCTTCTCGGCTACGGGCTCAGCGACCGGCGCGGCCTCGACAACCGGCGGGACGGCTTCCGCCACCGGCTCGGCCACGGGCTGCGCCTCCGCGACCTCGGCAACCGCCTCGGTCTCGGGCACCGCAGCCGCAACCGGCTCGGCCGCTTCGGCGGCCACGGGCTCCGGCTCGGCAACTACCTTGGCCCGGCGGCGGATGATGGTCGTCTGCCCCTTGCGCTGAATCCGCTTCTCCTCGGTGGTCGTGGTGGCATCGCTCTCGAACTCACCGCTCACCGCCTTGGCCTCATCAGAGGATGACGCAACCGCATCGGCCGGCTCCGACTTACCGAATATCTTCGCCCGAATCATCGCAACCTCATCCGGTTCCAGAGTAGAATTGTAAGCCTTTACGTCAAAGCCCAGTTCTATGAGTTTGGCCGTCAAGACCTTACTTTCCATTCCTGCTTCTTTGGCCAACTCGTAAACCCTGATCTTACTCATCACTCACCCCTGATAAAACCTTCAGCTCTTCGCTCCACACCAGATCTTCGCGGCGTAACGCCCGGAGAATCCTCTTCCTGCACCGCGGGAGCTTTCGCAAACAAAACGTATTGTCACAGCAGTAGGCACCCCGGCCGGCCAACCGCTGCTTACGATCAATCACCAAAACACCCCCGTCGTCACCCGCCAGCCGCAACAAGGCCGCTTTGCCTTGTTTCCGGCCACAGGCCAGACAGGTTCGCAACACGTCCCCTGCCATTATTCCGCAGCGGACGGCTCCTCCTCGCCCACCCCGTTCGTCTCAGCAGCCGCCGGAGCGGTTGCCGCCGACGAGGCGGAGGCACAATACCGTTGCGCCGCCTCGATCAACCGGAGGGCCGCATCGCTGTCGTCGCCGACCAGTTCTACTATATCCTCGACCACCGAATCGGCAAGATCCTGGGCGGAATCGATCCCGTCGTCATACAGCTTGTCGGCGAGCTTCGTATCGACCCCTTCCACCATGGTCAACGACTTATAACCGTCCTCCATGGATTTGGTGTATTTCTGCTCGCTGCAGACATCGATCCGCCAGCCGAGCAACTGCGAGGCAAGCCGCACGTTCTGTCCGCCACGGCCGATGGCGAGGGACAACTGGTCGTCCGGCACCACCACCTGCAGGGTTTTATTGTCTTCATCGACCACGACCATGGAAACCACCGCCGGCGCCAAGGCATTGGAAACATACTTTGCCGGGTCCGGGCTCCAAGGCACGATATCGACTCGCTCGCCCTGCAATTCCTGAACGACATTCTGCACCCGCGACCCCTTCATACCGACGCAGGCGCCCACCGGATCGACATCCGACTCGGAGGAAGAAACAGCGATCTTGCCGCGAACCCCGGGCTCCCGGACGGCATTCATGATGGTGACGATGCCGTCGGCGATCTCGGGCACCTCCATCTCGAACAGCTTCACCAGAAAATCGTTACTGGTCCGGCTCAAGACCAACTGCGGTTCACGGGTCGATTCACGGACATCGAGAAGCAAGGCGCGGATCCGGTCGCCTTGCCGATAGGAGCGGCGCGGCATCTGCTCGCTGGAAGGCAGGATGGCGTCGGTGCGCCCGAGGTTGACGATGATATTGCCACGCTCGAAGCGCTGCACGATGCCATGGATGACCTCGCCCTTGCGCTCCTTGTACATATCAAAGATGACGCCGGACTCGGCATCCTTCATCCGCTGAATAATAACCTGCTTGGCAGACTGCGCGGCAATCCGGCCCAGATCGACAATCTCCATCTTGGAGCCCAGCTCGTCGCCGAGCTGTACCTCGGGATCAAGCTTGGCGGCATCGGCCAGGGAGACCTCGGTCTGTTCATCCTCGACCTTTTCAACCACGTTCCGGAACTGAAAAACCTCCACCTCGCCAAGGTCTTCATTGAACCGAACCTCGATCTCACGCCGCTGGCCGTATTTCTTCTTGGCCGCCGAGGCGACCGCCTCCTCCAGCGCTTCAATGAGCAATGCCCGATCTATACCCTTGTCCCGACTGATCTGATCGATGATCCTACGCAAATCTGATAACATTTTTCTCCCCACCACATGACTTCAAGCCGGCCATGCGCCGCTCCATGCCATGTTTCCATTGCCAGCCCCGCTCTTGGAGCCGCTCATCAATCCACGCGGCACACGCGCCGCCGGATCACGGTTACTATCCCTTCAAAACTCAACAACCAGCTTCGCCTTGGCGATCAGCGCCATCGGCACGACAACCCGCTCGTCTGCAACGGCGATGGTCACCGCGGTCTCATCGGCCGCCTCGATAACCCCGACAACCGCCGAGCCATACACACCGATGGGCTCACGGGTGGTCAATTTCGCCTTCCGCCCCAGACAGCGCTGATAATCCCTCAGGTTCCGCAACGGCCGATCCAACCCCGGCGAGGAGACCTCCAACCGGTATGCATGGCCGACCATATCCTCCACATCCAGAAGATCGCTCACCGCCCGGCTGACATCGGCGCAGTGATCGAGTGAGACGCCTGTCGCGCAGTCGATGATCAACCGCAGCACCCAGCCGCCCGCTTCCGGCCGAAACTGCACCTCCACCAATTCAAGATCGAGTTCGTCGATCACCGGCCCGACCGCTTCGGTCACCGCCGTAATCACCCGGAGTTGCGCTTCTGTCTGAATCGTTTTCTTCATATAAAAAACAACTGTGTCCCAAAAACAAAAAAAGCGGGCTTACGGCCCACTTTCTCTAGATAAAACTGGACACCGGCGACGCCACTGTCCTCAGAGATGGTGTGTTGTTCCGGCCTACCGCCAATGGGGCGTTGGCCATGAACAAGCAGGTGGCGTCAATCCACCTTGAGAAGGTCGCCGCAGGCGGCGACAGAGCACACAATTATTGGAGCGGACAACGAGATTCGAACTCGCGACACCAAGCTTGGGAAGCTTGTACTCTACCAGCTGAGCTATGTCCGCCCTTTAATTGAGAACGACAATATACCAAGAATTGATCATCTGTCAAGGGGCGGAAATGACACGCTCTCCCGCACTTCCCCAACCCCTGCTGCACATTACCGGTTAGGCGACAGATCAAAGGACAGCGCCCCCCCGATTGCGATGCCTAAGCGAGCAGGCCGTTAAGGGTGGCCAGGACGTTCATCAGGTCGAAGGGCTTTGGCAGCACCGCAACATTACGGTAGGAGGCCACCGCCTCCTCGATACTGCCGTCGTTTTGCCCCGAGGCCACCACCACCGGCACCTCGAATCGTTGCTCCCGCAGCGCCCGCAGCAGTTCCAAGCCACCCATCTCCGGCATCCGCGCATCGGTGATGATCGCCTGAAACCCATTCGGGTCGGCGTGGTAGAGCTCAAGGGCTTGTCGACCGTTAGCCGCGGTGCCGACCCTCTTCCCGCTCAACTGCAGAAACTCCGCCAGCAAGGCGATAATCTCAGGCTCATCGTCAACGCAAAGTATCTTCATGCCGCCTCCCTCCCTTGCGATACGGCCGGCAACCGTATCCTGAAACAGGTTCCATGCCCGGCCTTGCTTTCAACCTCGAGAACCCCGCCATGCTCTTCGATGATCCCATAGCTGATCGCCAGGCCAAGACCGGTACCCTTGCCGACCTCCTTGGTGGTGAAAAAGGGATCAAAAATCTTCTCCCTGACCGATTCAGGAATGCCATGGCCGCTGTCCGCAATCTCCAGAACCACCTGCCCGCCATCCCGCCAAGCCCTGACCATGATTCGCTTTTCAACCGCATCCACCAATGCATCGCGGGCATTGCTCAACAGATTGGTCAATACCTGCTCAAGCCGAATCGGGTTGCAGAAAACTGTCGGCAAATCCTCGGCCACCGCCTGTACAACATCTATCCCGGCGATCCGAAATTGCTCCCGGAACATGGTGAAGGAGTCGTTGATGATTTGCTTCAGATCATGCTCGGCACGAGCTTCATCGGCATCCCCCCTGGCAAAGGTGCGCAGATGATTGATAATTGCCGCCGCCCGTTTCACCTGCCGGCTGATCTTGGCAAGTTTTTCAACCGCGGCGGGCGACTGATCGGCCGCCAGGGCCATAGTGCCGAGTTCCGCACTCATCCCGATAATATGCAACGGCTGGTTCAACTCATGGGCGATACCTGCCGCCATCTCTCCCAGCGAGGCCATCTTGGCCGACTGCACCAATTGACTCTGGGTACTCTTGAGTTCCTGATTGGCCGCCCGCAGAGTGAGATTCACCAGCCGCATTTCCTCCTCTATCGACTTCCGCTCGGTGATATCCCGGGCCACGCAGACCACCGCACCTGCCGCCGATTCGGAGCTGATCCGCGCCCCCGAGAAGATGACCGGCACCTCGCGTGCGTCCTTGCCGACCAAGACCAGTTCGATGCCGGCGCCATCACTCAGCACCCGCAGCAATGTTTCAACATCACCTTGCGCCACCAGCAGGTCGCAGTCATCAACGAGGTCGGCCAACGGACGGCCGCGCAACTCGTTTTCGTCGTACCCTAGCATGGCGACGGTGGCCGGGTTGACCATGACTATATGCAACCGGGAATCCAGAACCAACAGGGCATCGGCCATCGACCGGAGGATATTGTCAAAGAACTCCTTGGAGACCATGGTGTTCCCAAGCGTCTCCGCCATCCGGTTGAACGACTGGGTCAGGAGCCCAAGTTCATCGGCAAAGACAACCGGAATCCGCTCGGCAAAGTTGCCGTCGGCAAACTGTTCAGCGCCCTTTCCCATGCCGGCGATGACCCGAAACACGCGCCGGTTCAAATAAAAATAGATCATGATGATGACAAGGGCCAACATGCCGAGAAAGGCGAAGATGAACCTGCTCAACTCCATCCAGGAAACAAGAAAACCGGTGGGCGGCATATCGATGTCGATTATCGCCAGACCCGAGTTCCCCTTTCTGGCAGTGGCAATATCGAGAGGCTGTACGATGCGCAGAAACGATTCATCCCCTTCCCGGGCCGACATCTCCTGGGTAATACGGTGGAGGATGGCGCCATGGTCCAGCGCAACCGTTGACCTGCTTCCCTTGCGGAGGGGATCGGTGTGGGCGACCAATATCCCTTGCCCGTCTACGAGCTGCAACTGCCTTACCCCGGGGCTGGTACCCACCGCCACCACATACGCCTGCACCCAACTGGGGTCTTTGTCCGTCAACTCGATGGCCTGAACCAGATTGCCGAGAACGGTTTCGCCGTACAGCCGGGCCTGGCTGTACAAAAACTGCCGTTGCTGCAGCCAGAAAAGGCCCAGCACCACCAGGAAACTGAGCAGCATAATCACGACCCCGAGCAAGGAAAACCCAAACACCAGGGATCGACTTGTATTGTTGTTTGAATCCGTCATACGGGTGCCATCTGGGTTTTGATGGTGGATTTACGCCTGCCAAGCACCAGGCTGACCAGAAGCACCGCGATCCCGGTTGCCAGCAGGGTTGCCGGCATCATCACCCGATAGGCAAAGAGTTGCCAACTCCGTTGCCGGGCACTCTCAAGTTGATGCCGGACCGCGCTGCCGGTTGATTTGCCCGACCAGACGCTGAGTATATGCTCCGTCTCGCCGGTGGTCGCATTGACCAGATAATCGCCGGGATCATCTTCAATGATGTGCACGACCTCACCGGTGATCGGCTCCACCCAGAACTCGCGAAACATGTGAAAACTTACAACCTTGTAGCGATCCAGGTCCCCTTTCCCGCTCACCCCCGGTTCGACATAGGCATCACGCCATAGTTCGGTGAAATCCACCTCACCTTCCGAGCGGTAGACATTGAGACGCATGCCATCCAACTCCTCACGACGATGAAAAGACATGCGATTCAGGAAGAGGTCGTAGAGGAAAACCGGATAGCTCGCCGCATCGGCGCCTTGCGGAAACAGGTAGTAGGCGCCGGCGGCCTCAGGATGACCGGGATAGGAAAGAATCTGGCCGTTGACGGGATTAACCGCAAAGCGAAGGCTTGATTCCCAGGTGACCTCGCCGCTGTCGACGGCAAAGGTCCGGTAGAGGTCCGAGATCACCGCCCGCTCGGGCTGCCACTCAACCACCTGCAGATCGCGCTGATAGAGATTCAACCTCTTGCCGATTGGCAATTTACCCTGCGCATCGGCATATAGAACATTGCCGATATACTGGGCATGAAAGGACCAGTCCCGGGGAATTCGCATCGTCAACCCCGGCGCAACCAGCGCTTTCCAGGCCATGGCCAGAACAACAAAGAGCAGCCCGACAGCCATCAGCAGTCTATGCATAGCACCCACCAGCCAAACTCTTCGCCAGGCAGCAACTAAGCAGCGCCAACGATTTCACAGAACAACCTACAGCGACCTAAGCACAATACCCGTTTCGGCGCAAAATGCAATCGTGGTGGCGACTTTTAACCGGCAAAACCCGGGGTGAGATGGAGCATCAGCGAAAAGAAACGCTCGCGTGACAGAATCCGGACATGGGGCCGTGGCTTCGTCGCGCGAGCGCTTTTATAATACGGCGGGAGCGGCAAGCCCCCGGGGAGGAACGTACTAGAGAATAGCCTGTAACGCCTGGGTGGCGAGATTGAGGATAACCGCCGGAGAGACGCCCATGGCAACGATCAGGACCATCAAACCGATACTCACCGCGCCGGTCAAGCCACCGACCACGACGCCCGGTCGCTCTTCAGGGTCGTTACAGAATGCGACCCGGACCACCGAGAGGTAGTAGTAGATGGCGATGGCGGTGTTGAGCGCAGCCAGGATGACCAGAAGCAGATGGCCGGCCTGCAACGCGCCGGCCAACAGCATGAACTTGCCCATGAAGCCTACGAACGGCGGGATACCGGCCAGGGCGAACATGCCCACCGCCAGCGTCAGCGCCAGCAACGGCGCCCGCCGGTGCAAGCCGCTCAAATCCTCGATCAGGACATTCTCGCCTTCCCGTGAAACGGTGCAGATGACCAGGAAGCAGGCGAGATTCATCACCACATAACCGAAGATGTAATACATGGCGGTTGCATAGCCGCTCTCGTTCAGGGTGAGAAGCCCCAGCAAGACAAAGCCGGCATGGGCGATGCCGGAAAAGCCGAGCATCCGCTTGACATCCTTCTGCACCAACGCGGCCAGATTGCCGTAGAACATCGACGCCACCGCCAAGACCATCAGCAGGTTGACCACCATCTCGCTGCCGGGAGCGACAAGGGTGGTGATCCGGATCAGCATCGCCACCGCACCCAGCTTGGGCACCGAGGCGATGAAGGCGGTGGTTTCGTTGGAACTGCCCTGATACACATCGGGCACCCAGAAATGGAAGGGGAATACCCCGAGCTTGTAGAAGAAGCCGCCCATCACCATCACGATCCCGACCATCACCACCGGCGCACCGGACAGGGCATGCAACCTGGGCAGCAGTTCGTTGAAGTAGGTGGTGCCGGTAAGGCCGAAGAGATAACTCATCCCGAAGAGCATGACGCCGGTCGCCACCACCCCGAAGAGGATATACTTGATGGCGGCCTCCATCTGCCCGCGCAGTCCGGCCCGGTCGTCACGCATGGGCACCATCAGATAGAGCGAATAGGAGGAGAGCTCAAGGGCGATGAAAAAGGAGAGCAGCTCAACGCAACTGACCATCATCACCAGTCCGAGCGTGGAAAGCAGCATGAACAGGTAATATTCGGGCCGTATCTCGACATCCACCCCTTTCAGTTCAGTGCCGAGCAACAGCACCACTACGAGACCCGCGACGATGAGCAGCTTGAACAGCTGGGAGAAATGGTCCACGGAGTAGGCGGCATAGAAAAGGGTCCCCTCTTGCCCAAAGGCGGCAAAGGCGGCAATCAGCGACACCAGTGCAACCCCCAGGGTCAAGTTGCGTGCCCGCACACCTCCCGACGGGGACAGGCTCTGGAAGAAAAGAAGCAGACTGCCGAAAAGGAGGCCTAACTCAGGTAAAAACAGCATTGGATTCATTGTCCATCCTTCACAAAAATTTCCATGGCGCCTCCCGGATCAGGGAAGCAATATCCTGGCAACCTGAGCGGTGCCCTGCGCCCCATGCACCTGGGTAAGCAGATTGGCAACGCTGACATGCATCACATCCATGAACGGCTTGGGCGCAAGACCGATCCAGAAGACAAAGGCCAGCAGCGGCGCCAGGGTAACAATCTCACGCAGGTTCAAGTCGGTGAGATAGGACTGATCCGGGTTGTCGGTGCCGCCCCAGACCACCTTCTGCAGCATTCGCAGCATATAGGCGGCGGCGAGCACCGCGCCGGGGATGGCGCATGCCGCCACCATCTTGTTCTTGGCAAAGCCGCCGACCAGGATCAGAAACTCGCCGACAAAGCTGTTGGTGCCGGGGAAGGCCAGCGACGACAGCGAGAAGAAGGCCAGGAAGGTGACATACACCGGCATATAGCGCCCCACCCCCTTG
>JAOUHH010000253.1 GCA_029865195.1 Desulfobulbaceae bacterium | reverse complement strand
CGAGTTCTCCGCCAAGGGGTTTGTGCCGCCCCATCAGCGGCGGCCGGAGGGCGCCTTCGGTGACCATTACGGCTACAACTCCCTGACCCACGACTACCCGGTATTCCATGTGCAGCGGCTCTACCACCGCCCGGACGCCATCTATCCGGCCACCGTGGTGGGGCGGCCCCGGCAGGAGGATTTCTACATCGGTGATTTTCTGCAGGATCTCCTCTCGCCGCTGTTCCCGCTGGTGATGAGCGGCGTGCGCCAGCTCAAGACCTTCGGCGAGACCGGCTTCCACTGCCTCGCCGCCGCCCGGGTCGCCGATCGCTACCCGCGGGAGGCCTTTGCCTCCGGCCTGCGCATCCTCGGGGAAGGCCAGTTGTCGTTGACCAAGTTCCTGATCGTCACCGATGGGGATTTCGATGTCGCCGATTTCAAAAAACTCTGGGTGCATGTCCTGGAGCGCATCGACTGGCAGCGGGATCTCTTTGTCTTTGCCAACGTTTCCCAGGACACCCTCGATTACACCGGCCCGTCGGTGAACAAGGGGTCAAAGGCGATGATGATGGGGCTCGGCAAGGAGGCGAAGAGGGTTCTACCGGAGACCTTCACCGGCGATCTGCCGGCCGGGGTCCGCGACCCGCTGGTCTTCCTGCCCGGGACCCTGGTGGTGCGCGGCGAGTCCTATGCGGATGACAAGGATCTGCCGGCGCGGCTTGCCAATTGGCCTGGGCTTGCGGATTGGCCGGTGGTGCTGCTGGTGGATGACAGCCGGGCCGCCACCGCGAGTCTGCAGGAATTCCTCTGGACCTTTTTTACCCGCTTCGAACCGGCGGCGGACATCCATGCCGCGAAAAACGGTGTCCACCGCTTCCATGTCGGCCTGGAGGCGCCCATCGTCTTCGATTGCCGGATGAAGCCATGGTATCCGCATATCCTGGAGGTGGACCCGGAGACCAAGAAGCTGGTGGACGGCAAGATGGCCAAGCTCGTCCCCAGCCAATGGCGGTGATTTCTTTAAAGGTTGACACCATTTCTGCCGAATAGCTATGGTAGAAATGCCACCAGTCAAGGAGTTCACCATGAAAATTGATGATTTGCTTTACGGCCCGCAGGGGATCAAGAAAAACAGTACCGCCGGCAAGCCTGCGGCATCCTCGGGCGGCGTTGATTTCCAGCGATTGCTCGAGGAGCAGCTGCGCGGCGTGGCCCCGGCCGCACCGGTTAACGATGTCGTGCCGGCCATCCCCGTGGCCGAGGTCGCTCCCGGCCTGCGGGTGGAGGGGTTGTCGCTTTCCGAGGCCGCCATCGAGGATCTCGAGTCCTTTGGCGCCGCCCTGGAAAACAAGAAGATTTCCACGGCCGAACTGGCCCCGTATGTCGACGCCATGGAAGAAAAGATCGTCGGCATGCTTTCCGTCCGGGAGCAGTTGCCGCCTGGCGATCAGCTAGGCGCCCTGCTTGACCGGGTCGCCACCGTTACCTACCTCGAAGCCGCCAAGTATCGCCGCGGCGATTATTCCGCCTGATTATCCAGGGGCCGTTTGCGTACATAACTCATGGAAGAACGGCTGCAAAAGATTCTCGCCCGCGCCGGGGTTTGTTCCCGGCGCGGTGCCGAGGAGTTGATCCGCCAGGGCAAGGTCACCGTCGACGGGCAGGTGGTCACCGAGATGGGGGTGCGGGTTGATCCCGCCCTGCATCGGATCGTCTGCGACGGCGCGCCGGTCTTGAGCGAGGAGGAAAAGGTCTATCTCCTCCTCAACAAACCCACGGGCTATCTTTCGACCCTCTCCGATCCTCAGGGCCGCCCCATCGTCACCGACCTTCTCGGCGGCGTCAGCGCCAGGGTTTTTCCGGTCGGCCGCCTCGACTATGATACCGAGGGGGCGCTGCTCCTCACCAACGACGGGGAATTTTCGCAACAGGTCCTGCATCCCAGTTTCGAGGTCAACAAGACCTATGTCGCCACCGTCAGCGGCAATCCGAGCCGCCAGAAGCTTGCCGAACTGGAGGCAGGCATCATCCTGGAGGGCCGTCGGACCTGGCCGGCCCGGATTCGTGTGCTCACGGCCGGCGCGCGACGCTCCACCATCGAGATCATCATTCACGAAGGCCGTAAGCGCCAGGTGCGCAAGATGTTTGCCGCCATCGGCCACCGTGTGCAGGCCCTGGAACGGGTCGCCTATGGCGGGTTGTCGCTGGGGGATTTGCCCCGCGGCCGCTATCGCTATCTGGACCGCAAGGACCTGGATCGCATCTTCTCCGGCAAAAATCCTCTTTACAGGGGTTGAAGCGCTGGATTATGATAACACATCTGCTTGTATTCAGTATGGTTTTGGCGCATCGCCAAAATGCGGTGGCCTCAGGGAGGCCCCCAGAGAGGATATCCGTTTGAGGAGAGGACGATGAACAAATCCGAATTGATCGATGTGTTGGCCCAGGAAATGAAGATGCCGTTGCGCGAGGCCGGCGCGATTACCGGGACTATTTTGGACGCCATGGTCGAGGCGCTGGCGGCCGGCGATGCCATCGAGATTCGCGGCTTCGGCAGCTTCGTGGTCAAGGAGTATGAATCGTACTACGGACGCAATCCCAAGACCGGCGCCAAGATCAAGGTGCCGCCCAAGAAATTGCCCTTCTTCAAGGTCGGCAAGGAATTGAAAGAGCGGGTCAACGGCTGATCCCGCCCCATTAACGGTTTTGCCCGCCGTTTGTCTTCAGACAACCTCACCCACCAGATCGTAGGTGTGCGCCTCGGTAATCCGGACCTTGACAAGGTCGCCGGGCGCACAGACGCCGTCGGCGATATAGACGGCGCCATCGACCTCCGGCGCCTGATAGCGGCTGCGCCCTTCCAGCAGCAGGTCCGTTTCGCTGCTGAGCCCTTCCACCAGCACCTCCAGTTCCTGACCGATCCGCTGCCGGTTCTTGGCCGCTGAAATCTCCGCCTGCACCGCCATCAAGTGCTCACGCCGTTCTTCCATCTGTTCCTCGGGGCAGTGATCGGGCAGGTTCGCCGCCGCGCACCCCTCCTCGTTCGAGTAGGTGAAGATGCCGACATGGTCGAGCTGTTGTTCCCGCAGGAATGACTCCATCGCCTCTACCTCCGCCTCGGTCTCTCCCGGAAAGCCCACCATCAGGGTGGTGCGGAGGGCGATGTCCGGCAGGGTCCGTCGAATCCTGGCAAACAACTCTTCCAGGTATTTGCGGCCATAGGGGCGGTTCATCAGCTTCAGGATCCGGTCGCTGACATGCTGCACCGGGATGTCCAGATAGGGCAGCAGGCGGGGATTGGCGGCCATCAGGTCCAAGAGCGGCTGGCTGACCCGTTGCGGATGGAGGTAGAGCAGCCGGAGCCAGGGGATGGTGGTTTGGCTGAGGAGCATTTCAAGCAGGGCGACCAGCTGCGGTTCTTTGGGGGCGCGGTCGAGGCCGTAGGCGGTGAGGTCCTGGGCGATCAGGCAGAGCTCCTTGACGCCCTGGGCCTGCAGCTGCCGGGCCTCTCTGACGATGTCATCCATCTCGCGGCTGCGCAGGGTGCCGCGGATGGAGGGGATCATGCAGTAGGTGCAGCGGTTGATGCACCCCTCGGTGATCTTGAGAAAAGCGCGGTGCGAGGGGGTGGAGAGGCGGCGAGGGGTGGCGCTGTCCATGATGAAGGTGGGCGGCGACTTGAGCGCCAACCGGCCACTGTTGTCGCCCATGGCCGCCAGGTGGAGGAGTATATCCTGAAAGCCGTCGGTGCCGATGAAGCAGTCGACCTCGGGGA
>JAOUHH010000033.1 GCA_029865195.1 Desulfobulbaceae bacterium | reverse complement strand
GGACATCCTCCTCCTCGACGAGCCCACCAACCAGCTCGACCTCAGGACCATCAACTGGCTGGAGGATTTTCTTTCCCGCTTCAACAACACCGTGATCATCGTCTCCCATGACCGCCACTTCCTGAACCAGGTCTGCACCCACATGGCGGATATCGATTTCGGCAAGATCCAGGTCTATGTCGGCAACTACGATTTCTGGTACGAGGCGAGCCAACTGCAGTTCCGCCAGAAGGAAACCGAGAGCAAGAAGGTCAAGGCCAAGGCCGAGGAACTCAAGGAGTTTATCCGCCGCTTCAGCTCCAACGCCTCCAAGGCCAAGCAGGCAACCTCGCGGAAGAAGCTGCTGGACAAGCTCACCCTCGACGAGATGCCGATCTCCTCGCGCAAGTATCCCTATATCGTCTTCACCCCGGAACGCCCCTGCGGCGACGTCATCCTCGAGATCACCGGCATGAGCAAGGCCATCGACGGGGTAACCATGTTCAAGGACTTCACCCTCACCGTCAACAAGGGCGACAAGATCGCCTTTGTCGGCCCCAACTCCCTTGCCAAGACCACCCTCTTCCAGATCCTGGCCGGCGAGATGGAACCGGACGCGGGCGGCTACCGCTGGGGGGTGACCATCAACCACGCCTATTTCCCCAAGGAAAACAACGAGTACTTCAAGAATGCGGAGCTGGATCTGGTCGGCTGGCTACGGCAGTATGCCCACCCCAAGGAGAACGAGAGCTTTGTGCGCGGCTTTTTGGGCAAGATGCTCTTCTCCGGGGAAGAGGCGACCAAGAAAACCGCCGTCCTCTCCGGCGGCGAACGGGTGCGCTGCATGCTCTCGCGGATGATGCTCGCCTGCGCCAACACCCTGATCCTCGACGAGCCCACCAACCACCTCGACCTGGAGTCGATCACCTCGCTGAACAACGGGCTGGTCGCCTTCCCGGAGGTGGTCCTCTTCGCCTCCCACGACCACCAGCTGGTTTCCACGGTGGCCAACCGGATCGTCGAGATCACCCCGGACGGCATCGTCGACGCGATGATGAGCTTCGACGACTATCTGGCGACCAAGGCGGCCGGCGAGAACGACCAGCAGGGCAACCAGGCGGCGTAACGGCGCGCAGGGCCGCGACAACGACACCTGTCGCGGCCCGATAATTTCTTTGAAAAAAACACCGATTTTTCTTATAGGTGACAGATAGGCCTCACGCACCCGTACCGCGCCCCATCCCCCCGTTGCCGAGGAAAACAGCCATGTCGCCACGCAGCTCCGTGCATCCCTCCGGCCGCTTTGTTTTCGGCCTGCACCGCCCCGCCTACGGGGTGCTCAATCTCCGCGCCAACGATTTCCCCCTGGAACTGGGCAAACTTGCCGACAACGCCCCGCTTGCCAACCAACGGAACTTCCCGGCCGGGGATATCGAGGTCGCCGCCGCGGACCCCATCTACGAGATCGCCAACCCCCTGCCGTTTCGCGGCGCGACCTTCATCTGCCGCTCCTGGGCCGAGGCAAGGGCGGAGAACCCCGACCGCATCCGGCTGCCCGAGCCCGAAGCGGTCTCCATGAGCCGGACCCTGACCGAGGCGATGGGCGAGGAGGCGGCCGCCGCCACCTTCGCGAAGCTCCCCGAACCGGTGCTGCTCGCCCTGGCCGCCACCGCAACCGACCCTGTTGATTTGATCCGGCTTGCCGAGTTGAGCTGCGAATTCGTGCGCGACCAGGCCGGCCAGCCCACCGGGCTTCGCTACCAACGGCAGGGCGAACGGGTCCGGCCGATGATCCTCCGCCACGACCTCTTTGAGACCGTGGTCAACAACCTCCACCTGCCCGACCTCTACAAGCTGCTGATGGTGCTCAACCCAGGCGTCCAGGGCAACAGCGAGATCGTCGGCGAATACGGCGCCGACGGCAGCCATGTCTTCGAATATCTCCGCGCCAACAGCTACATCCCCTGGGGCCATTACGCCGCCAACATGGCCCACGACGCGGTCCGCTACCGCACCGCCGACCTTTCCGCCGCCGACATGACCGGCATGCGGCACCTCTACTACCAGCGCACCTATGCCCGCTTCGCGGAACTGCTCGGCCTTACGTTGCCCAAGCGGCGGACGACACTCTCCGCGGCGGAGCTGGAGGAACTGCGTCGGCAAATCATCGCGGCCCTTGCCCGCCCGACTGCCGGCAAGCTCCCCTTTACCGCCTCGCTCTGGGGCTGGAATTACGGCTACGATTTTGCCGCCTCCGGCTTTCGGCTGCACGCCTCGCACCAGCAGATCCACCAGCAGTTCGCCCTGCTGCCGGGCGAGGTGGAGGGCTGGTACAACGCCGCCACCAAGGCGGAGCCGATCCCGGCCTACGGCTGCGGCGACCTGGTCGCCGACTTCTGCCAAAGCTATTGCCGGGAAACCGGCCGTCCCTTCTTTGCCGCCTACCTGGAAGCGATCCGCAACAACGAGCGCATGGACGGCCGCGCCGACCGCGAGCAGGGCCTGATCGTTTACGAGGATGAGGCGGTAATTCTCTTTGTCCCCAAGGCCCAGACCTCGCAGTGGGAGCTGCAGATCATGACCAAGGACGAGGTGGGCAACATCCTGGAGGCGGACACCCGCACCCGCGCAAGCCTCGACCGCGCTCTGCTCATCGGCCAGCAGACCCTGGCACGCCTGGGCGCCAGGATGGTGACCAGCATCGAGTTCTCGAAACGCATCGACTCCGAAGATCACGACCAGCGGCTTCTCTATGCGCTGATGCCCAAGCTTCCCTACTCCATGGGCGCGTTCAGCGAAGCGCAGCTGCGCTTCATCAACGGCCACTATCCGGAGGATTTTGCCGTGGCCTGCCGCAAGGCGGCGGCCGGCCTCTGAGCTGCCGCGTTCATCGCCCAAATCGTACCAGAGGTCCGGTTAATCCTTGACCTTTACGCGTTTCTCGCCGGATACTATTCAGTGCATGTCACACGCGGTCATCGCCTCTGCCCGCGTCGGGGAGAAATCCTCGCAAAAACACCGGCCGCTACCCTGCGCGAAAAAAAACCGGCAGGCATAAATAAACCTGACAAGACGTGCAGAAAATACTAGGATATTTTACCGTGTTCCATGCGGCTGCGGTCGCGGCGACATGGAGCAAGACATCGTCCACCGCCCGCGTGGGACAGGATGAAACCCTCAAATCCGCCTAACACATGACAACTCCCGAAACAAGCACCACCGCCATGCAGATCTCCGATCAGGAATTCAACCTCCTGCGCAAGCTGGTCTATGACAATTTCGGCATCAACCTCACCGAACAGAAACGCTCGCTGGTGGTCGGCCGTCTGCATCAACTCCTCCGCTCACACAGCTTCGGCTCCTTCAAGGAGTACTACGATTTTCTGGTCCGGGACAAATCCCACACCAACCTGACCGAGCTGATCAACCGCATCTCCACCAACTACAGCTTCTTTTACCGGGAGCACGCCCATTTCGACTTCTTTTCCAAAACCGCGCTGCCGGAGGTGGTCAACCGCCTGCAGCGGCAGAACTCCAACGACATCCGCATCTGGACCGCCGGCTGCTCCACCGGCGAGGAGCCCTACATGCTGGCCATGCTGATGCTCAACCACTTCGGCTTCGATTACAACAACTGGAATGCCGGCATCCTGGCCACCGACATCTCCGACCGGGCTCTCACCGCCGCGAAGCAGGCGGTTTACCCTGCCGACCGGGTTAAAGGGGTGCCGTCCATGCTGCTCAACAAATATTTTGAAAAACGGCTGGACGGGGAGGTCGCCGTCAAGGACCAGGTCAAAAACGAGGTGACCTTCCGCCGCTTCAACCTGATGAATCCGCAGTTCCCATTCAAAAAACCGTTTCACATGATCTTCTGCCGCAACGTCATGATCTACTTCGACAAGGAGACCCGCGACAATCTGGTCAGTAAATTCCATGCGATGACCGAACCGGGCGGCTACCTCTTTATCGGCCACTCGGAAACCCTGGGTCGAGACCAAGGGTTATACCGGTACATCATGCCCGCAACCTATCAGAAGATCTAGCGCCAACCACAGCATAAAGGCTCGCAATGACTATGAAACAAACACTTTCCCCGCCCGCGTCAAGGGAGGGCTCGGTAAAGAACAGAATCCGCGTCCTGATCGTCGACGATTCCTCGCTGGTCCGCACCGTCTTGAGTAACGGCCTTGCCCAGGACCCCGGCATCGAGGTGGTCGGCACCGCCCCTGACCCGTTTGTCGCCCGCGACAAAATCGTCCAGCTCAAACCCGATGTCCTCACCCTGGATGTGGAAATGCCGCGCATGGACGGCGTTGACTTTCTGCGACGGCTGATGCCCCAGTACCCCATTCCGGTGGTGATGGTCAGCGCCCTGACCCAGAAAGGGAAACGGATCACCCTGGAGGCGCTGGACGCCGGCGCGGTGGATTTCGTCACCAAACCGGCCACCGACCTCGCCCGCGGCCTCGACGAGATGATGATGGAGCTGCGCACCAAGGTCAAGATCGCCGCCAACGCCAACGTCTCGCACTGGAAGAACAAGCGGCAGTATCTGCCCTCCGAGCGTCAGGTGCATGCCCCCAAGGCCTTGGCGGAATCAACCGACAAGGTCATTGTCATCGGCGCCTCCACCGGCGGCACTGAGGCGATCCGTCACATCATCAGCCAGTTCCCGCCGACCATGCCCGGGGTGGTGATTGTCCAGCACATGCCGCCGGGCTTCACCAAGATGTTCGCGGAACGCCTCAACACCATCTGCGCCATGGAGGTCAAGGAGGCCGAGTCCGGCGACCGGGTGCTCAGCGGCCGCATCCTCATCGCCCCCGGCGACATCCACACCCGCATCGTCCGTTCGGGCGGCATCTATCAGGTCCGCTGCGAGCCGGGCGACAAGGTCTGCGGCCACCGCCCCTCGGTGGAGGTCCTGATGCGTTCGGCGGCCGAACATGTCGGCGCCAACGCCATCAGCGTCATGCTCACCGGCATGGGTGCCGACGGCGCCGACGGCATGGTGGCCATGCGTCAGGCCGGCGCCCGGACCTTGGCGCAGGACGAGGCGTCCTGCGTGGTCTTCGGCATGCCCAACGAGGCGTTCAAGCGTGGCGGCGCGGAGCGGCTGGTCCCGCTGGACAAGATTGCCCAAGAAATAGCCAGGCTGCTGTCATAACTCCGGGGAGATATGAAAGAAAACCTGCGCAAAGCCCTCATCATCCCTCTCTGCCTGATCTGGCTCTTGCTGCTGGGAAGTTTTCTCTTCATCTTCCATCAGGCGCACCGTGCCTTCCTCGACCGGGAAACGGATTCGGCCCGGCAACTGGCTGGCCAATACTACCGGCAGATCCTTCTTGCCGAGGCGCAGACCCAGGAAGCGGTTCTCGCCATGCTATGCGCGGACCATCAGGTGCAGGATGCCTTGCGGGCCGGCGATAGCCGCTTCCTGCAACAACAGTCGCAAGACTTCCTGCACACATCCGGGGCGGCAACGGGGACGATCCATCTCCACTATTACAGCCCGAACCTGGTGCCGCTGGCGGAACAGCATCATACCAAGCGAACCGGCAGCGAATACGCCAGCCAGGTCCTGCAACAGGCGAATCGCACCCGACAGTCCACCTACGGACTCGGCCTGGACCCGCTCTCCACCCTCACCTTCTGGACCGCCCTCCCCTGCCGCGACCACAACCATACGCTGCTGGGGTATGTGCTGGCCGGCAAACAGATCGGCTTTTTTCAAAAATCGGCACGGCAACCATTTTCGGCCGGGGGGGAACGCAAACAGCTCCGCGGCGATTTCCTGCTCCTGCTCGACAAGAAATACCTCAACCGCGACGAGTGGGAAACCGGGGTGCGGTTATCCGGCAACCAGCCCAACTGGGATCAACTGCCGGGGACGGTGCTCGCCAACCATTCGTTTCCGGCAAACCGGCTGGCCGAGGCCATCGCCGCCATCAACGCCGGCACCGCGGTGGTCAAGCTCGATGGCCGCTACTGCTTGACCACCAGTTACGGAATGGAAGACATCAAGGGCCGGCCGGTCGGCCGCATCCTCATCTTCACCGACATCGATCAAAATCTCCGCGACATCCACCGCTCCTACTACGGCGTTATCGCCATTTTCTTGGTGCTCGGACTGATCCTCTTTGCCCTGACCGTTCTCTTTCTCAAGAGGATCCAACAACGCCTCGACACCTTCAAGGAACAGCTGCGCATCGAGAGCATGGAAAGAGAAAGCGCCCAGGCCATGCACCACGAAGAACTGCAGAAAACCTGGCAATACCTGCAAAACATCATCGAATGCATCGGCGCGCCGCTGATGGTCGTGAACCAGGACTTCCGCATCCTCCTCACCAACCGCTCCCTAAAAGAGCTGCTGCCTGGGCCGCTTCCCCCCAACAGCTTCTGTCATGATGTTCTTGCCCCGGACTCGACCGATTCGCCAACCCCCTCGGCCGGCAGTGGCTGCGCGCGGCAATGCCATTTCCCAGCTTGTCCGGTGCAGGAGGTTTTCGACACCGGCCGGCCCACGGAAAAAATCCTGCCGGTTTTTGAAAAAAACGGTTTGCCGCTGATCTCCCAGATCTTGGCCTGGCCGGTATTGAATGAAAACAGCAGCACCAAACAGGTCGTGCTCGTCTTTCACGACATCACCGCGCTCAAGCAATCGGAAAAGAGGCTGCAATGGGAATCCACCGTCAACGGCGGCTTGGCCGAACTGGCCAAAGCCTTCAGCGACCCGCATATCACCATCGATGAGATAACCTCGCTGGTGATGGAGAAGGCCAGGATGATAACCGGGAGCAAGCTGAGCCTTGCCGGCTACATCGATCCGGAGACAAATCATTTCATCTGCCCGGCCATGTCCCCTGGCGCCATGGCTGAATGCGAGGTCGCCAGTGGCGATGTCCACTTTGAAATCTTTCGCGGCCTCTGGGGCTGGGTGCTTGAGCACCGGACCCCCCTCTTGAGTAACAATGCGGCAGAGGATCAGCGGGCCACCGGCCTGCCGGAAGGACATTTGCCGATCAAACGTTTCATGGCCGTACCGGCCATGACCCACGGCGAACTGGTTGGAGAGGTTGCGGTCGCCAACAGCGATCAGCCCTACACCGAACAGGATCTGCTCGCCCTGGAACAGTACGCCGTTCTTTACGGCATCGCCCTCCAGCGTCAGCGCTGGATCAAGGCCCTGGCGGACTCCCGCCAGGAAGCCGTGGATGCAAACCGCAGCAAGGACCAGTTCATCGCCAATATGAGCCACGAGTTGCGAACCCCCTTAAACGGCATCCTCGGGATGAACAACCTGCTGCTCGCCACCGAACTGACCTCACGGCAGAACAAATACCTGACGATGAGCAAAAACTCGGCCGAGGGCCTCCTGCGCATCATCAACGACCTGCTCGACTTCTCCAAGGCTGCGGCCAACCAGCTGGCGATCATCAACACCCCCTTCGCCTTGGCGCAACTGCTCAACGAGATCATCGAGCTGCATACCATCGACGCCAAGGCCAAGGGCATCGAGCTTATTCTCCAACTCCATGACGATGTGCCGCGAACGCTGGGCGGCGACGCCGGCCGCCTCCGGCAAATCCTGATCAACCTGACCAGCAACGCGATCAAGTTTACCGACCACGGCTCGGTTGTCATTGAAGTGCAGCGGCAGGACGGCATCCAGAACGGGAATCGCCGTGACCTCAGCAAGACCTTCCTCCTCTTCACGGTCAGGGACAGCGGGATCGGCATCGCCGAGGAGAACAAACCGCGCCTCTTCAAGGAGTTCACGCAACTGGACGGCTCCCTTACCCGCAAATATGGCGGCACCGGCCTCGGCTTGTCCTTCTGCAAAAAACTGACGGAATTGATGCAGGGAAGAATCTGGTGCGAAAGCGTGGCTGGCGAGGGAAGCGCTTTCCATTGCCTTTTGCCCTTCACCACCGCGTCGGGAGACTTGCAGGGGTTTGCCCCGCCGCCCCCCACACCCACCGTCGCCCGAGAGACTTCCGAGCCTGCGGCGGATTCGCTGATGCGGCCGGTGCACATCCTGCTTGCCGAAGACGACCTGATCAACCGGGAGGTGGCGATGGAATATCTCCGCCGCAGAAATTGGCAAGTCACGGCGGTGACCGACGGCGCGGCGGCGGTGGAGGCGTTTCGGGAAAAATCCTTCGACCTGATCCTGATGGATGTCCAGATGCCGAAGATGGATGGACTGGAAGCCACCCATCATATCCGCAAGCTGGAACAACTCAGCGGCGGCCATATCCCGATCATCGCCCTGACCGCACACAGCCTGCAGGGATACCGCGACCAATGCCGGATCGCCGGGATGGACGCCTTCCTCTCAAAGCCTCTTAATCCCGAATCACTCTATGGCACTATTGAAAATTCCCTCAGGATACGTCAAACTGGTTCTGTCATGACTGAACCCTCGACAACATCATCCGCTGCGAGCCGATCGCCGGACGAGAACGCCGTCATCGATCTCTCGCTGATGCGGGCGGCGCTGCACGACAACTGGGATCTGCTCCGCAAGCTGGTCCACCACTTTACCGAGGCCGCACCGCAACAACTGCAAGCGTTGCGGGAGGCGATCTCCCAGGAGGATGCCAGGCAGACCAGGGAGATTGCGCACGCGCTCAAGGGTACCCTGGCTAACTTCGGCGCCAGGACCGCCTCCGAGTTGGCGGCGGAAATCGAAACCCTGGCCCGCGAAAATAAAGGTCTCACGGGGGCGCAAGCCACCGGCGAGGAACTCGCCATATCCATCGACCGCGTCCTGCTCGCCCTTGCCGAGGTGCTGCGGCAAGAGACGGGGAGCGAATGAGATGTTTTAACCAATGCAGGAGGTTTGTAATGAAATCACTGGTTGTGGAAGATGACTTTATCAGCCGGACCATGCTTCAGGAAATACTCTCCCCTTACGGGGTCTGCCATGTCGCCGCCAACGGCCATGAATGCATGGCGGCGTTTCGCCAATCCCTCGACAAAAAGGAACCGTACGACCTGATCTGTCTTGACATCATGATGCCGGAGATGGACGGCCAGACCGCCCTCACTGAGATCCGCAAGATCGAACAGGAAAACGGTATCGGCGGCTCAGACCTGGCCAACGTCATCATGGTTACCGCCCTCAACGACGCCAAAAACATCATGCATTCCTTCATGAAGGGCACCTGTCAGGCCTACCTGACCAAGCCGATCAACGCCGCCGAGCTGCTGGCGCAATGCAAGAAACTCGGTCTCATCGACGGCGACGCATAAAAAAAAGACCGTTTTTATCCTAACCCCTTTACAAAAATAAAGTTATCCCGTAGGAATAAACATTTACTATGAATTTAACCAATAGATGAAACAGAAACGCCACAGCCGCCCCAAGCAATAACAGGACCCCTTATCATGAAACGCATTCTGGTGATCGACGACGATACGCAAATCAGGGAAATGCTGCGGGAAATCCTGCAACGGGAAGGATACCAGGTCGAAGATGCGGAAAACGGCAAGGATGCCCTCGCCTTGCAGAGGGAACGCCCTTGCGACCTGATCATCACCGACCTGATCATGCCGGAGCAGGACGGGGTGGAAACGATAATGGAGTTTATCCAGAGAGACCCTGCGGCCAAGATCATCGCCATCTCCGGCGGCGGC
Source organism: Desulfobulbaceae bacterium (assembly GCA_029865195.1). Taxonomy (GTDB): domain Bacteria; phylum Desulfobacterota; class Desulfobulbia; order Desulfobulbales; family UBA5123; genus UBA5123. Next base: position 4,966 of record JAOUHH010000033.1, on the reverse strand, counting down.
AGGATCGGTCCGCGCGACTATCTCGAGATGGCGGAGGCGCTGGGCGCCCAAAAGACCTTTTACAAACCGTTCAAACGGCAGGAAATCGTTGCCGCGGTCAAAGAACTGCTCGGCGACGAGGCGTAGCCCCCCCCCAGCACTCACCCCTCCACAGCGATCCCCTTTTTACGTAAATCCTGCAACACCTGTTCCACCTGTGCGCGATTGCAATCGTTGATGTCGTAGACATGCCGCATGCCGTCGAGAAAGAACAACACCAACCGGCCTTGGTCGTCGAGATGGGCGTTCTTGATATGATCCCCGTCAAGCCACGGGGCCAACTCCTCCATGAAATCGTGCAGACTGCAACTCTTCGGCATGACATCCTCCTGGGTGTGGGGGGGGGAACGCTGACCAACCACCTCTGCGCCGCGTTGACGCTACCTGTTAAAGCGATTGTAGCGATGCCGACGGGGCAATTGCAAGAAAAGAGAGCCGATGCAGGCGCACCACGAATCCTCCTGGTGGCGCGAAAACATTTTTCACGGCCTTTGCAGCTTTATGGTTGTCGGTGCCCCCAGCAATACATATAGTGAACCCAAACACCGGGCACCCACCCTTGCGACCCGCCCCTCCGTCGGCCAGAAAAAAGGGCGCTTTCGCCGCGAACCGCGCCACCACCATCTTCCGGATACGATATGGCTCCTTGCGATAGAACCAAAACCCTTGTCGATTTTCTCCTCCCCCTCGCCATTCTCGTTCCGCTGTCGATCATCTTTCACCTGACCGACCTCGACCTGACCCTGCTGGCCAATTTTCACGACCCCATCCTGGGCTGGCGGCTGGCAGACAGGTTTCCCTGGCGCCAGTTGTACAACTACGGCACCCTCCCGGCCACCATCCTGGCGGGTGGCGCCCTGCTGACCCTGCTCTCCTCCCTCTTTACCGGCAAAACCGCGCCCTTCCGCCGCCAGGCCCTCTTTCTGGTGCTCCTGATGGCCATCGGCCCCGGCCTGCTGGTCAATGTCATCTTCAAGGATCACTGGGGGCGGCCACGGCCAAGGGAGATTCAACGTTTTGCGGGGGCGGAACGCTTCTTGCCGGTATGGAGCAAGGGCGTCGACGGCAACGGCTACTCATTCCCGTCCGGCCATGCCTCCATGGGTTTCTATCTGGTGGCGCCCTATTTTATCCTGCGGCGCAGCAGGCCGGGGATGGCAAGGCTCTTTCTTGGCGGCGGGATCGGGGCGGGCATCATGATCGGGGTGGCGAGAATGGTGCAGGGGGGGCATTTTGCCAGTGACGTGCTCTGGTCGGGCGGCTTCGTCTACCTGAGCGGAATGATCTTGTATCACCTGCTGCTAAAAGGGAAAAACGGAGATTCTACCGCCGCCACGTCGTGAGAGAGCGCCCGAGATAGACGGAAAAACGCCGCGACCCGGCCGGACCCAGTGCAATCTCTAGCTCTTGCAGCTTCTCGAAGGTGACAAAGGAGCGCGCCACCGAGGCCGACAACGGCGCGCCGTCTTCCTCGATGACAACGAGCCCATCCCTTGCCGGACCGGCATCGGGCTGCGCCCACAGATCATACTGGCTCTGCACCCCGGACTCCCCGCTCCACATGTAGACCCGGGGCCGATCCGGCAGATAAAAGGCCAGCTCACTCACCACCTGCCGGGACGGCGAGGCGAGGAATACCTCCTCATCCGGCGGCAGTTCCCGCCGCACCGTTTCCACCGAAAGCGCCAGTTGCCGCCACCCCTTGATGCGGGCGGTTGGATCAAGGCGCCCGCCACCCAAGCTGGTCGCCGGCAGGACCAGCGGCAGGGTATAGGTCAGCACGGCCAACACCGCCCCCACCACCACCCCCGGCACGAAGAACCTGCGCCAACGGTCGGGGAGAAAACGGCCGCCTGACACCTCTCCACATCCCCAGGCGGCCAGCAAAACCATCCCGGCGGGGTAGAAGATCGCCGGCCAGTTGGCATTGATCCGCTGCCGCAGGCTCATCAGCAGAAAAAAGACCAGGCTGGTGCCGCCGAACAGCAGCAGGAACCGGACCCGGCGCCCCTGCCGCGCGAAACCATAGAGAAGACTGCCCGTCAACAGGGCGAACAGGGCACAGGTCAGCGGCGAGAGAAGCAGCAACTGCCCGCAGATGAAGTCGGCCAGGGTTTGCAAACGGTGCGGGTTGCTCTCGAAATGGTGCGCGGTATGGCGGAAGGTAATCCAGTCGTTCTGCATGTTCCACCAGAGCGGCGGCAGCAGGGCGGCGAGGCCAAGGACAATCATCAGATAGGGGCGTGGCGTGGCGAGATGGTGCCGGTCCCGACGGCTCATCAGCAGGAAAACAACCGCCAACACCAGATACGCAAGCATCATCTGTTTGCTGAGGAGGCCGCCGCCGGCGGCCAGCCCCGCCGCCAGCCACCAGCGATAGCCCTCTGCCTCGTCCGCGAGCGCCCGCCAGAAACAGTAGATCGCAAGCGACCAGAAAAACAGCAACGGCGCGTCAATGGTCATGATGTAACCGATAACGCAGTTGCCGGGTGACGCCGCGGTGGCGGCCAAGGCCCAGAACGCGGTCCGGGAAGAGAAGAGACGTTTGCCAAGGGCGTGGAAGAGCAGCAGGCTCGCGGTGGCGAAGAGCGCCGCCGGCAGTCGGACGCTGAAGGCGGAAACCGGCAGCAGGGCGCTGGAGATCATATTGACCCAGCCGATCATCGGCGGCTTACTGTAGTAGCCAAGGGCCGGGATGCGCGACCAGTCCCAGTAATAGGCCTCGTCCGGGGCCAGGTCCATGGGGGCGACGAGGATAAAAAGCAATCGCCAGAGAAACAAAAGGGCGAGCAGGAGATAGGCGCGCCGGTCCCATTGCCCGGCGGTGGCGGGGGTGCCAGGGAGGAAGACGCTCATTCCCCCGGGGATCCCGCGCTCTTGTTTTCGGCGGCGGCAATGGCCGCCGCGGTACGCCGCTCCCGGGCGATCAGCTGCAGATTACGGGCATAGATGAAGGCGCCGGTGCTCTGCCCGATGATAAAGACGGGATCCTTGCGGTAAATCGCATAGGCCAGCAGGGTCAACCCGCCGGCGAAGCTGAAATACCAGAAGGTCACCGGGATCACGCTCCGCCCCTTTGCCTCGCTGCTGAGCCACTGAAGGAGGAAGCGCATGAAGAACATCCCCTGCCCCACAAAGCCGACCACCAGCCATATCGTTTCAGTTTTCACTTCCATCCCCTTCAAGCACAGGGCGCTGCATGCGCCGTTGCAACCAGGCGACCCCGATCAAATCAAAGATTCCGACCCATAACCGGCCAAGGGTGCCGTAATGCGATTTGCCCCGGGTCCGGTGGCGATGGTTGACCGCCACGGAGATCACCCTGCCGCCGGCTCGCAGGAACAGGGCCGGCAGGAAACGATGCATGTGGTCAAAATACGGCAGATCAAGAAACGCCTGGCGCGGAAAGAGCTTGATGCCGCAGCCGGTGTCAGGGGTGTTATCCTTTAACAGGGCGGCGCGAATCGCGTTGGCAAGGCGCGACGAGACCTGTTTGATCGCGGAATCCCGGCGCACCTGGCGATGGCCGCAGATGACATGCGGCACCGACAGATCGAGGATTTGCGGCCGCTGCGCCCAGAGCTTGGGGATATCGGCAGGGTCGTTCTGGCCGTCGCCGTCCAGGGTGACCACCCAAGCCGCCCGGGCCGCCTTCACCCCGGTCCGCACCGCCGTGCTTTGCCCGCAGTTATTGAGATGCCGGACGATCCGCAACCGGTCGCAATCCTGCCGGATGGTCTGCAAAACGCGACAGGTGTCGTCACTGCTGGCATCGTCGACGTAGATGATTTCATACTCGCCGAAGTCGGCCAGCACGGAACGGATTTCAGCGATCAGCGGACCGACGTTGGCCGATTCATTATGGACCGGCACCACCACGGACAACTCGGGAACAAGCGAAGCCGCCTGCGGTGCGCCTACCACGGAGGGTTCGGCATTGACGGACAGATGGCTCATGACCGCCTCGCTTTGTTGGGGAATGTTTCCATGAATTCTTTCGTATCTTGCCCTGCGTTAAAAAAAGCCGACGATCAACGCCCGCCACCGACGTTTTACGTCACCAGGAAATAATGTCAATAAAATAAACCGGCCACGGCCGTAATGTACGCCCGCCGTCAATAACTTCAAGACGTTACCAAACCTACAGTATCTCTTTTTTTTTGTCCAGTGGCGACCCACATTGCAGCTCTACATGAAGGCAAGGAACCACTCACCACATCCCCTTTCACTTGGGGACCACCACCCTCCCTTTCCCGCTTTGATTTGGACAAAATGCCGCATGCTTTGTTGCAAATGTATCCTAACAGCAGCATATATTTTCCTTTCGCCATCAAAAAAACACATCAATCTCGCAATCAGCATGTCCCTCGCAACAAAAAAATACATCTATGATGAATTCCAATCAACATGTTGCGCAACAAGGATTTCCGGTATTCCAACAGCAAATCAAAATAAAAGTGAGAAATAGCGTCGCCATCAAACTGCACGGATTTTTGCCACATCAAACAATAACGCTTGCATTTTTCTATGGAATTCCTTACAAAAATCCATATAATAGACGCATATGTTCATTTTACTGATGATCATTCAATTTTAAGGTTATGCCTTGCAGCAATATTTTACACCTCACTGACAAGGCGCCTTCGACGACAAATTACATTTTTTATCCGTTACAAAAAAGGAGGATTCAATGGCTAAAACGTTAGTAGAAATGGCAGCAGAAATCGTACAGTCCCGGTGCGCCGGCCAAAACATGAGTACCGATGAAGTTACCGCCGCCCTGCAGGCGACCTACAAGGCACTTCAGGCGTTGCAGATCAACGAGGCACAGGTAGCGCAGGGCGCAATCTCGCCGGAAGGAGTCGCCTGCGAGGAGACACCAAAGGTCAGCCCGGAAAAGTCCATCCAGAAGAACAAGATCATCTGC
>JAOUHH010000252.1 GCA_029865195.1 Desulfobulbaceae bacterium | reverse complement strand
GCCCTGGAGCGGCTGATCGACTTCATGGAGGACGCGCCGGATGTAGGGGTGGTCGCCCCCCGGCTGATGTTGCCGTCGGGGGCGGTGGCGGGCTCTGCCAGACGGTTTCATACCCTGGCCTCCTTTCTCCTGCTGGACTGCCTGGCGGCGACCTCGCCATCGGTGAATACCTTGCGGCGGCGCCATTTTCAGACCGACTGGGATCGCGCCTCCAGCCGCGAGGTGGAATGGCTTTCCTCCCTCTTCCTCCTCTTCCGGCGGGAGGTGCTGGAGGAGATCGGCGGGCTTGACGAGGGCTTTGGCAGCCGGTACGGCGATCTCGATTACTGCTACCGGGCGCGCCGGGCCGGATGGCATAATCACTTCCTCCATGATGCCGAAATGGCGCTGACCGACCTGCCGGAGACGGCACCGGGGGTGGACCGGCAGCAGCTGCTGGACGGCTGCCGGTTCCTGGTGAAGAAGGGGTATTCGCTCTTTGTTTGAGCAAGGGGAAGTCTGGCGCTCAAATAATCTGTTGTTTCAAGGCGTTGTGGTCTTTCTGGCCGCAGGCGGGCTGGCTGAAAAAATTTTTTCCCGGCCCAACAAGGTTGACATCCTTCTTTTTTGACGCTAATTTCACAGGTTACTGTCCGCCGCCGGAGCGGTGGCCGGGAAATGTCATTTGGTCAGTATTCATGATTGTTAACGAGTCTTTTGCGTATTGAATAATCAACATCAAGGAGAGAAACGATGGGTAACACTATCTTGGGAATTGCAGAAAGCATCAATATCATGGGCAACCGCAGCGGCAACGCCATGAAATCCCGGACCGCCGGTCCGGTGCAGGAGATGGCCAAGGAAGAATCCGCCGCCGGCGCTGCGTATCTTGATCTGAACATCGGCCCCGCCCGCAAGGACGGCACCGAGTTGATGCCTTGGGTTGTCCAGACCGTCGAGGCGGTCACCGATACCCCGCTCTGCCTCGATACCACCAACACCGACGCCATGGCTGCCGGTTTCAAGGTGGTGAAGAACAAGACTGCCGCAATCATGAACTCCATCTCCGCCCAGCCCGAGCGGATGGAGAAGCTGATCCCGGTTGCCGCCGAGGCCGGTTGCAACGTGGTTGCCCTGCTCTGGGGACCGGACGGCATGCCCCGCGACTCCAACGAGCGCGCCGCCATGGCCGTTGACCTGATGATGGCCCTTTCCGAGGCCGGTATTCCCAACGAGAAGATGCTCTTCGATCCCATCGCCACCCCCATCACCCTGGGCACCGACCAGATCAACTCCGGCTTCGAGTTCCTGGCCATGCTGCAGGATATCGCGCCCGGCGCCGGCTCCACCATCGGTCTGTCCAACGTTTCCAACGGCGTTGCCGAGCACCTGCGCAAGCACCTCGACCGCACCTACCTGATCATGCTCATGTACTACGGCCTCTCCACCGCCATCGTCAACTCCTACGATGCCGAGTTGATGGCGATCTGCAAGGGCGAGCGTCAGGAGCATGTGGATATGATCCACGGCATGATGAACGGCAACGATGTCGATCCGTCCAGCCTGTCCGGCATCGCGCTTGAGCACTACAAGACCTACAAGTGCCTTACCGGCGAGACGCTGTTCTCCGAGTCCTGGCTTGAACTGTAATTGATCGCATTGCACCGTATCTGCTTTGTCATCGGCATGCTCGCATAGAGGGGCTATAGCTCGCATACCTCTTCCGCGCATCTACGGCACCCCGCGATCAATTACGACGGGGCAAGAGTGACAGGCAGTTCGAGTTTGTTTCAAGAGGGGGCTCTTCCGAGCCCCCTCTTGCTTTTGGGAGCGGGGAGGGCATGGCCGATATTCCGTTGCACCATTTCATCTATGGCACCTGCCGTGATTTCGTTACCGGCGAGGAGTTGGTCGATACGGATGACGAGCGGATCCGGCAGCAGCTGGCCCGCTTTCTGGTGACGGAAAAGGGCTATGCCAAAGAGGATCTTGAGCCGCGCCTGAAGATCGAGACCCTCTTCGGTAATCAGTTCGTGGTCTCGAAGATCGATCTGGTGGTGAAGATCGACGGCCGCCGGTTGCTGGTGCTCCGTTATGGACCGGGGTCGCTGGTGACCCGCGAGCGGGCGGCCATCGCCGCCGCCCGGGTTCTCGATCCGGGGCAGCGGATACCCATGGCCGTGGTCAGCAACGGCGACGATGCCGAGTTCCTCGACACCCTTGCCGGCGCGGTGCTTGGCTGCGGGCTGGCCGCGATCCCCAGCCGGGAGGACCTGCAGGCGATGGCCTGCTTCATGGACCTCTCCCCCTACCCGGCGGCAAACCGTGAGAAGGAGTTGCGGATTCTGAACGCCTACGATGTCGAGGTCTGTTGCGCCGGCGGGCCGTGCGCCCTGCCCGGGGCACCGGAGGGGTGAGGGGTGTTTCCCGCCCCCGCGCCGTCTGAAATTTTTTCTTAACAAATATCTATTCGGAGTATTCCCCATGGCAGCCAATCAATCTCCCTGGAGTAAAAGCAGCTGGCGTGATTTTCCCGTGGTGCAGCAGCCCAACTGGCCGGATCGTACGGCCTACGAGCAGGTGGTGGCCGAATTGTCCTCCCTGCCGCCGCTGGTCTTTGCCGGCGAGATCCGTGCCCTGAAAAAGCAACTGGCGATGGCCGCCGAGGGCAATGCCTTCCTGCTCCAGGGCGGAGATTGCGCCGAAACCTACGACCGCTGCACGGCGCCGGCGGTTCGCGAGTTGCTGAAGGTTATCCTGCAGATGACCGTGGTCCTCGGCTATGCGGGCGGCAAGCCCGTGGTCAAGGTGGGGCGGATGGCCGGCCAATACGCCAAACCCCGTTCCGCCGACACCGAGATGGTGAACGGCGTCGAATTGCCCAGCTACCGGGGCGACATGGTCAACGGCATTGAGCCCACCGCCGAGGCGCGGCGGCCCGATCCGCAGCGGATGATCAAGGGTTATCATCTCGCCTGCGCCACCATGAACATCCTCCGCGCCTTTACCCGTGGCGGGTACGCGGCCCTCGACCGGGTCCATGCCTGGAACAACGAGTTCGTCAAGGGCTCGCCCCAGGGGCAGATGTACGAGAAGGTCGCCCGCGGCATTGATCAGGCGATCAACTTCATGCGGGTGGTGGGTCTTGATACCGACAACATCCCGCAACTGCAGCAGGCCTCGTTTTTCACCTCCCACGAGGCGTTACTGCTCGGCTACGAGGAGGCGTTGACCCGCCAGGACTCCACCACCGGCGGCTGGTACGACTGCTCGGCGCACATGGTCTGGATCGGCGAGCGCACCCGCCAGGTGCAAGGCGCCCATGTCGAGTTCTTCCGGGGGATCCTGAACCCCATCGGGGTCAAGATCGGCCCCAACTATGAGGCCGAGGACATCAAGCGGCTGGTTACGACCCTGAACGCGGACCGGGAGCCGGGGCGGTTGACCCTGATCACCCGTTTCGGGGCCAAGAAGATCGACAAATACCTGCCGGGGCTGGTGCGGGCGGTGAAGGAAACCGGGGTGCCGGTGGTCTGGTGCTGCGACCCCATGCACGGCAACACCTATTCCGCTGAAACCGGGCTCAAGACGCGGAATTTTGGCGAGATCCTGCAGGAGATCCGCACCTTCTTCGAGATTCATTGGAGCGAGGGGACGATCCCGGGCGGGGTGCACTTCGAGATGACCGGCGACAACGTCACCGAGTGTACCGGCGGCGGCCGCAACATCAGCGACGAGGAGTTGCGCCGCAACTACCAGACCAACTGCGATCCGCGCCTGAACGCCGAG
>JAOUHH010000032.1 GCA_029865195.1 Desulfobulbaceae bacterium | reverse complement strand
CTTGTCGATCTTGACCACCACCCCCCACCCCGCCGTTTCAACATGGCGGCCGATGGCCAGCACCGGCTGCTCCCGGTAATCGATACAGTCCAACAGCACCTTTTCACCGGCAAAGGCGTGGTTGGCTGCATACATCTTGTCCTTGGCGAGGGTCTGCCCCACCGCCTCATCCCTGCCGAACCGGGTCGGCAGCAGAAACACCGGTTCCCCGGCCTCGTTCCGCTTTACGACAAGGGTTTCGCCGGTCTGCCCGAGGCCGGAATAATCCCGCACCAACGCCAGGATACTATCCACCTTGGCTTCGATGACGATCACCCCGACAAGCCGTTCCCCGATAACCAGGGGGCCCGACAGGTACTGCCGCAGATTGCCCTGCCGATCACGAAACAGATAATCGACACGCTGTTCGGTGCGGCAACGATCAAAGAAGACCGGATCAAAATGCCTCTCGCCGATCCGGGCCTGATCGGTGGCGGCCACCGCCACCCCAGCCGGCGAATAGACGGTGATGCCGACGAAATCATCGATGGAAGCAAGCGCGTCCGCCAGTATTTGCGCAAGTTTTTGCTGATCCGGCCGGGAGTTGTTGTCCAGTACCGCCTCAAGACTCTTCCGCAGTTGTGTTCTGCTGGCGACAAGGGAAAGGCGTTCGGTATTTCGGGACAGGATCGCATGGATCCTGGCATGCTGCAAAGCGGATACGGACTTCAGATGGTTGACCGCAGACCTGGTGAACGCGCTCTTGGCATAGTAATAGGAGAAGACCGAGCCAAGGCCGATGGGCACCAACGCCACCGCCAACAAAGCCAACATCAATTTTGTTTTGATCTTCATCCGACCAATCCATTACAAACTATGACCGCGCGCTTCGGCACAACCAACCGGGCAAAACCTCTATTCCATAAAATTCTATACCATTTCTGACCGGGTTCATCCTGTCAAAAACAATATATTTGCTCATCAAACCGGCAGAAACAAGATCTCGGCGGCAACAGACAGACCCTATTTCTCCGCCGCCACCCCCTTGTCAATCTCCCCAAGCCGCGCTTCGGCCAGATCCTTCGTCATCCGCGCTGCATCAACAGGTGTTTTGATTTTCTCGACAACACCACCTGCAACTTCATCGGTCATGCGGTAAACCGCGCCATCGGCCGCCTTCTCCTCCCCGGCACCGGAACAAGAGACGCACAGAACACACATCGCCATAACCAGCGACCGCAGAAGAGCCCTCAGTATTTTTTTACATCCAAACATTTCATCCCCGCGCTCTCCAAATAAAATAAGCGATTGGAGGAAAAATCCTCCAATCGCTTATAAGTTTATACAAATTGTTACTGCTCATCCGTCACCCGGCAAACATCAGCCGGGCTAGGACATATCACGCCTTATTATTTTTTAGCGGTAGGCGCCTCAGGTACCTTGTCGCCATGGCACTCGGTACAGTTGTACTGACCGGTAATGCCGTTCTCCTTGGAGCAGCTGAAGCTGTTGGTCGGCTTGTAGGTACCGTCATGCCAAGCGTTCAGCATCTCGACGAGACGGTAAGCGGAACTCGCGGCAACACGGGCGCAACGATCCTTACGCTCGGGACTGCCCAGCGGCAGGTTGGCAGCCTTCATCCACTTGCCGACGGAGATGTGGCAGAGCGGAGAATCGCTGACGGTGTGAACAATCTTGCTCGGGTCGATCTTCGGATTCTTCGGTACGAATACCGGCATCTCGGCCTTGGAGTAGAAGTCCATGTTGTCCGCAGAAATCTGATGGCCTTCGTGAGCACCGGCGATACGGGGTCCGATGATCAGGTTGGCGACAATGTTGGCGCCGGCGGGAGAGCCGCAGATGGTGCCCCAACCTACCTGACCGCCCTCAAGGAATACGAAGGAGTCGATGGGGAAGGTTTTGTAGGGACCACCAACCTTCTCACGCAGCTGGCCGATAACGCTGCTGATAACCGCGCCACCGCAGAAAATCCGGTACCATTCCTTGTAAGCAATCTCAGCGGTTTCCTGGGGATCAAGCTTGACATAAGGCCACGGCCACTTCTCGGTCTCGCCTCCCTGGGCCTGGGCGGTTTCAACCCACTTGCCAAGGCTGGTCGCTGCAACACCGGCAGCCAAAGCACCGGTTCCGATCAACATCTGACGGCGCGATACCCCATTCTCAATGGTCTTGTCATCACTCATACTCACTGATCCTCCTCACGATAATGATTGGATTCTTAGCCACATGATCACAACGATCGCATGGCTGATACAAACCTAGTGGAGAAACTCTCCAACAGTCAAGGGACAATTTCCCGTAATGGGATTAACAACTTGCCCCATAAACTTCAGTTGAGGTTTGCAGCCTACCACATCTACCATTGTTTCAGTATGCGACACATTGTCGCACTAGCGAATTAGCTTATACCGATTTCTAAACAAGATAAAGAATTATCTTCGAAATTTGCAAAGAGGACAAGTGTAAAAAAAAGGACGAGACAAAAATTTCCGACAACTCGGGGGGAAAAAATACAAGGCGAGGTAAGTTGAACCGCGCCTCATTTTTGATAGAGATGATGCCGAAAGATGTATCCGGTCACCGCCGCCGGCAGAAGGTGGGTCACCGCTTCACCCCTGACGATCAAGGCGCGCACCGCCGTGGAGGAAATATCCACCGGCTCCATGAGCAGGGGACGGATCACCCCATGGCCGTTTGCCCCGCGCCAGCAACCTGCCGGGGTATCAGGACCATAGCCTGGAAACCGGCTCAGGATCGCGGCATCCAGCTCCCGCACCCGGGCGCCAGGACGATCGACCACCACCAGATCGGCCAGCTGCGGCACCTGCCGGTACGATTTCCAGGTCTGGATGTCGAGAAAGGCGTCGATACCGACAAGAAAAAAGAGGGTGAGGTCAGGGCCGTAATGGCTGCGCAACGCGGCAAGGGTATCAACGGAAAAGGAGGGGCCGGGGCGTTCGGCTTCAATATCCGTGACAAACAAGCCGTTGCGGCCGGCGATGGCCAGCTCGAGCATCGCCAGGCGGTGCGCAAAGGGGGTGATGCGCAGATCGCGCTTGTGGGGGGGAACCGCGGCCGGGATCAGGATCAGGCTGTCCAGGGAAAGCGCGGCGAAGGCCGCCTCGACCAGCGCCAGATGCCCGTTGTGGACCGGGTCAAAGGTGCCGCCCAACACCCCGACCCGTTGACCGACCCCTCGCGGCAGATCCATGCCGGCCCTAACCGCGAACCTGACCGTTGCCGTAGACGATGAACTTCTTGGTGGTCAACTCCTTGAGGCCCATGGGGCCATAGGCGTGCAGCTTGGTGGTGCTGATGCCGATCTCGGCGCCGAGGCCGAATTGGCCGCCGTCGTTGAAGCGCGTCGAGGCGTTAACCATCACCGCCGAGGCATCTACCTCGCGCAGCCAGCGCTGGGCGTTGGCATAGTTGGCGGTCAAGATATTTTCGGTATGTTGGGAGCCATAGCGGGCAATGTGGTCCATGGCCGCATCCATGTCGTCCACTACCCTCACTGCCAGGATCAAATCGAGGAACTCCATTCCCCAATCGCCCTCGCCGGCGGCAACGCAGTCGGCAATGATCGCCTTGGTGGCCGAACAGCCGCGCAGTTCGACCCCGGCCACGCGAAGGGCCGCCGCCGCCTTGGGCAGGAAGGCGGCAGCAATATCCTTGTGCACCAGCAGGCATTCGAGGGCATTGCAGACGCCCGGCCGCTGGGTCTTGCCGTTCATGACGACGGCAACACTCATCTCGATATCGGCATCCGCATCCACAAAGACATGACAGACGCCCTTGTAATGCTTCAATACCGGGATGCGGGAGTTGGCGGCGACGAAACGGATCAGACCCTCACCGCCGCGCGGAATGACCAGATCGATATGCTCCTCGAGCCCGAGCAGGAAGGTCACCGCGTCGCGGTCGGTGGTCGGCACCACCTGCAGCGCGGCCGCATCGATATCCTCGGCGGTCAGCACCTCCTGCAGCACCTTGGCCAGGGCCAGGTTGGAATGGATCGCCTCGGAACCGCCGCGCAGCAGGATGGCGTTGCCGGACTTGAGACAAAGGGCGGCGGCATCGACGGTGACATTGGGTCGCGATTCGTAGATCATCGCGATCACCCCCAGCGGCACCCGCATCCGGCCGACGGTGATGCCACTCGGCCGATTCGCCATCTCGGAGATCTCGCCCACCGGATCGGGCAGGGCCGCAACCTCCCGCAAGCCGGCAATCATCGACTGCATCACCTTGTCGGAAAGCTCCAGCCGGTCGAGCATGGCGGGCGAAAGCCCCTTCTCCCTGCCGGCAGCCAGATCCTTGCCGTTTTCGGCCCGAATATACCCCTGCCGGTCCAGAAGCGCCTCGGCCATCCGCAGCAAGACCCGATTCTTGGCCTCGCTGGACAGACTCGCCATGACCCGGGCGGCCTTCTTGGCCCGCACCGCCATCTCCGTAATGGTTGCTTGCACCGACATATCTTCCCTCTCTATCTTCCGTTCGTCCCGTTTGGCAATGGCTCATCCCCTCTTCGCGCCGCGCATGGCCGGCTACAGAAGAACAAGATTATCGCGGTGAATCACCTCGTCGCCATCCTTATGGCCCAGTATTTTTTCGATGTGACAGGTCTTGGCGCCCTGAATCTTGATGATCTCGTCGGAGCCGTACCCGACCAGCCCGGCGGCGATGGCCCGGCCCTGTTTATCCAAACAATGGACCGGATCCCCGATCCCGAACTCCCCGCGCACCTCGCTGACCCCGGAAGGGAGCAGGCTCTTGCCCTGCTCCGTCACCGCCCGGCAGGCGCCGTCGTCAAGGATGAGATAGCCTTTGGGTCGCAAGGTATAGGCGATCCAGTGCTTGCGGGAATGCATCTTCTCTTCCTGAGGAAGGAAGAACGTCCCCACCGGCTTGTCGGCAAAGAGATCGCGAATGATCCCGGCCTGCCGGCCGGAACCGATAAAGGAGCAACCGCCGCGCAGGGAGACACTCTTGGCGGCCAGGATCTTGGAACGCATCCCGCCGGTGCCGAGCAGGCCGCAGACATTGCCGGCCATGGTCTCGACCTCCTCGTTCACCTCCAACACCGTGCGCAACGGCCTGGCATCGGCATCGGTGGAGGGGTTGCCGGTATAGAGGGAATCCACGTCGGTCAGCATCACCAGCAGATCCGCCTCGATGAGGTTGGTGACCATCGCCCCCAGGGTGTCGTTATCACCGAAACGGAGTTCATCAACCGAAACCGTGTCGTTCTCGTTGATAATCGACAGCACCCCCCACTCGAGGAGGGTAAAGAGGGTGTTGCGGACATTGAGATACCGGTGGCGGTGGGAAAAATCGCCGTGGGTGAGCAGCACCTGCGCCAGCTTCTGGTCATACTGGGCAAAAACGCTCTCGTAGGCGTGCATCAGGCTGCTCTGCCCCGCCGCCGCCAAGGCCTGTTTCTCGCGCATGCTGATCGCCCGACGCCCGACGCCGAGCTTCCGCCGCCCGGCCGCCACCGACCCGGAACTGACCAGGATCACCTCGCGGCCCGACTCTTTCAGCCAGGATATCTCCGCGGCCAGATTGGCAAGCACGTCACGGTTGAGACCGGACTCACAGGTCAGAACGGCACTGCCGACCTTGACCACCACCCGCTTGGCTTCCGCCAGCAGTTTCCGCCTGAATTCCATACTCTCTGCAATGGGAATCATCTCCACCCAACCTTCATCGCTGCAAACTCGATAACACCTAAAGATCGGCACCTGCCGACGCCGCGTGCTGCTCCAGCAGCTCAGCCAGCAATGCCTTCAATTCGCCCAACCCCTCGCCGGTCTTGGCCGATGCCGTCAGCACCCGCATCTGCCGGGACTTGAACCAGGCAACAAGGCTCGCCAGGTTTTCGGCGTCGGCGACCAGATCAATCTTGTTCAACAATACCACCCGTTCACGATCCATCAAGGCGTCATTGAAGCAACGCAGTTCGTTTTCGAGTACCTCATACTGCCGGATCGCCTCCTCAGCCGTAGCCGAGCCGTCGACCAGATGAATCAGCACCTTAGTGCGCTCGATATGCCGCAGGAATTTATGCCCGAGCCCCGCCCCCTCGTGCGCCCCTTCGATCAGCCCGGGGATATCGGCAATGATGCAGGGGGGGTGGTACTCGAACTGCAGGACGCCCAACTGGGGCTCGAGGGTGGTAAAGGGATAATCGGCCACCTTGGGATTGGCGGCGGACAAACGGGAAAGCAGGGTCGACTTGCCGGCGTTGGGCAGCCCGACCAGACCGATATCGGCCAGCAGCTTTAATTCGATCCGTAGCCAGCGCTCCTCGCCGGGCCACCCCTTTTCGGAGATACGCGGCGCCCGGTTATGGGCGGTGGCGAAATGGCAGTTGCCACGGCCGCCGTCCCCGCCCTTGGCGGCGACAAACCGATCACCCTCGTTCACCATGTCGGCCAACACCTCGCCGGTTTCGGCGTCCCTGATCACGGAACCCACCGGCACATTGAGGATGCATTCCTTCCCCTTGCGGCCGTGCATCTTCTTGCCCTGCCCGGATTTGCCTTTCTCGGCCAAGAAGTGGGAACGGTACTTGAAATCCAGCAGCGAGGAAAGACGGCTGGTGGCCTCGAGAATGACATCACCGCCCTTGCCGCCGTCGCCGCCGTCAGGCCCACCCTTGGGGACAAATTTCTCCCGGCGAAAACTCAGACAGCCATTGCCGCCGTCTCCGGCCTTGACAAAAAAATTTGCCTCATCAATAAAAGCCATTACGGGAGCCTGCTCGGGAATGCGCCGAAATGAAAAGACCGGCGACAGCCCGATTCGCCAGAGGCGAGTCGAACCGTCAGCCGGTCTTATAACTGCGCGGTTCCTTAGGAATTGGAATCGACGGGATAGATGCTGACGCGTTTGCGGTTCTGGCCGAACTTCTCGTAGGTCACCACGCCGTCTACCTTGGCGAAGAGGGTGTAATCACGCCCGCAACCTACATTGGCGCCGGGATGGATCACGGTGCCGAGCTGCCGAACCAGGATGTTGCCGGCGCGAACGATCTCGCCGCCGAATTTCTTGACGCCACGCCGTTGTCCGGCGCTGTCACGACCGTTTCTCGAGCTACCGCCCGCTTTCTTATGAGCCATGAGAAAACCTCTCGAATAGTATTCGCTTGATTATGCGGAAATTTCCTTGATCTCCAGGGCGGTGTACAGCTGACGATGTCCGCGTTGTACCTTGTACCCCTTGCGACGTTTCTTCTTGAAGACAAGAATCTTCTTGGCCTTGCCCTGCTCAACGATGCGAGCGGTTACCTTGGCACCCTCGACAACCGGCTGCCCAACCTTGACATCGCCCTCGTTGACCACCATCAGCACCTCGGACAACTCGACGGTATCACCAACGTTGCCTTCGAGCTTCTCGACCCGGAGACGATCGCCCTGAGCAACCTGATACTGCTTGCCGCCGGTATTGACAATTGCGTACATACCTTCCTCCATAACATTTTTACCGCCCGCCGGAGCGGGGATTTCGTCAGCCGAAAACCGGCGGGTTACTAACACGGCCTGCGCCGCCGGATAGGATCGTATTGGTTCCAGGCCCGCATCCGGGCCACATCCTTACCACGTGAATCGTGCATAAATACCACAACGGGACGAATTGTCAAGGGACAAAATAGCGACAACGACCGCCGTCGCCTCGGCCCAAGCAAACCGCCCGAGCCGCCGCTATTTCTCCCAGGTGATCTCGTACCGCTCGATGTGGAAATCCTTGGTGGAGACGATGGTCAGCCGCTTATGCACCTCATCCTCCAGCCGCTCCATGGTGGCCGCCTCGTCCTTGAGCATCATGGTCGCCACCATGGGATGCACCTTGACGGTGACGGCAGCGCCGGGCATCTTCTTGGCGTTGCGGCTGATCTTGCGAAAGATCTCGTAGCAGACGGTGCGCCGGGATTTGTGCATCCCCTCGCCGTCACAGTAATGGCACGGCTCGCACATCATGTGCGCGAGATCCTCGCGGTTGCGCTTTCTGGTCATCTGCACCAGCCCGAACTCGGAAACCCTGAGGATATTGACCCGGCTCTTGTCCTTCTTCACCGCCTCCTTCAGGGAACGGAACACCTCGTCGCGATGCGCCTCCTCCTCCATATCGATGAAATCGATGATGATGATGCCGCCGATATTGCGGAGCCTGACCTGATAGGCAATCTCCTTAACCGCCTCCATGTTGGTCTTGAAGATCGTCTCCTCAAGCCCCTTCTTGCCCACATAGCGCCCGGTGTTGACGTCGACGACGGTGAGCGCCTCGGTGGCCTCGACATAGAGATACCCACCGCAACGCAGCCATATCTTGCGCTCCAGCGCGCGGCCGACGTCGGTTTCGATGCCGTAGGCGTCGAACAGCGGCACATCCTCCTGATAATAATGCACCTTGTCTTCCAGATTGGGCGCAAAGATGCGGACAAAACGCTTGATGCGCTCGTAGGTCACCTGATCGTCCACCACCACCTGGCTGATGTCCGGTGAAAAGAGATCCCGCACCGCCCGCAGGGTGATGTCGAGATCCTCGTAGACCAGGCTGCCCACCCCGATCTTGTCCTTGGTGTCCTGGATCTCGTCCCAGACATGGAGCAGAAACTCCATGTCCGCCTCCAACTCCTCATGAGTGGCATCCTCGGCCATGGTCCGGACGATGAAGCCGGTGCCTGCCGGCCGCAACGCCTCGATATCCTCGCGCAGGCGTTGTCGAATGTCCTCGTCCTCGATCTTGCGGGAGATACCGATATGATCGGTCATCGGCATGAACACCAGGTTGCGGCACGGCAAGGTGATATGACAGGTCAGCCGCGCCCCCTTGGTGCCCATGGGCTCCTTGCATATCTGCACCAGGATCTCCTGCCCCTCCTGCAACAGATCGTCGATATTCATCCCCGGCCGGCGGCGGTCAAGGGCGTCGACGGACATGGAGTCATGCTCGCCGTCCCCGCCGACATGGTCGCAGCCGCGCATCCGCCGCTCCAAATCGCCGCTCACCACATGGACGTCGTCCACATAGAGAAAGCCGGTCCGCTCAAGGCCGATCTCGACAAAGGCCGCCTGCATGCCGGGCAGCACCCGCACCACCTTGCCCTTGTAGACGTTGCCCACCAGCCCCTTCTCGGTGGGTCGTTCAAGGTTCAGCTCGACCAGATTGCCATTCTCCACCAGCGCAATCCGCACCTCATACTCGGTGGCGTTGATCACCAAATCACTTGCCATCTGCAAACCTCTTCATAAAAATTCAGGGCCGCGGCCACCCGCGCAACAAGGGGCCGCCCTCCCGCGACTTCCTTTCACGCCGCTTCCCGGCTCCAGAGCTTGACGATGCGGATGGTCCGCGTCTCCTCGTCACCGAGATCAACCAGCGCCGCCAGCAACTCCAGCGGCTTGACCCCCGGCTGCCCGGAAGCGCTCTTGAGCACGAGACGGATGCTCCCGTCTTCCGCCACGGCCAACTCCTCCACCAGGGGCCGCGCGTCGATCGCCCGCATCTTGCCCTTCCGCACCAGCTCCACCGGGAAAGCATCCCCGGCAAAAAAACGGTCCAGCTCCGCGGCCGCCACCGGCCGGGGCGGGGTGATCCGGTAGCAGCTGGCAACCCCCTTGTCGCCGGCAACCTTGCCGGTGAGTTCGATGCCGAACACCGACAACCCATGGGGCAAGAAGGTGTTCAAGGCATCCTTCACCGCCGCAACATCCGCCATCGGCGCCTGCAGATCGACATACAGGTATTCGGCCAGGCTTTCCGTGCCCACCGGCAGCGCCGAACTGAAGGTTACCTTGGGTCCGGGATTAAAACCATGGGAAAAATTGAGCGGCAGCCGCGCCCGCCGCAAGGCGCGGTAGAACACCTGGATCAATTCGAGATGGCCGAGATAGCGGGCCTCGTTGAGACGGCTGTAATCGATGCGGTAGACAAAATGCTCCTCTGCCGTGGCCTCGGGGCGAACCCAGGGCGGCGTTGCCGGCGTCAGCGCATCGGTGCCGGAGCGCGCGTGCACGATGGGCCTCACGGTTTTGAAATCGCAGAGACCGCACCCCTGGCAGCCGTGCGCCCGGCAATCCGGGGTATATTCGCCGGCCAGCGCCTTGGCGTGTTCCTCGCGGAAGAACTTCTCGTCGACGCCGGCGTCCAGATGCTGCCACGGCAGCGGTTCGTCAACCCCACGCCGCCGCAGATAACGGTCGAGGTCGATGCCGCACTCACTGGCCGCCTGCCGCCAAAGGTCGAGATTGAAATGATCCGACCAGGCATCGAGACGCGCCCCCTTCCGCCAGGCAACCTCGATAACCCGTGCCAGCAGCCGGTCGCCGCGAGAGAACACCCCTTCCAGGTAGCTCTGCCGCGGGTCATGCCGCTTCAGATTGAATTTTTTGCTCCGCAAGCGGCCCTTCAAAAAATCGATCCGCGCAAACCCTTCGTCGATGGTCAGCTGCGGTTCCCGCTCGAAAACGGTGTGCGGCTTGGGGACAAAGGTGGCGGCGCTGACGCTGACCGTGGCGTTGCCGCCGGGGCTCGCGGCCAGGGCCTTACGGGCAAGCTCCGGGATCGCCGCCAGGTCCTCGTCGGTTTCCGTGGGCAGGCCGAACATGAAATAGAGCTTGATCTGCCGCCAGCCGAGAGAGAAAGCCGCCGCGCAGGTCTCGAGCAGATCGACCTCGGTGATCCCCTTGTTGATCACCTCCCGCAACCGATCGGTGCCCGCCTCGGGGGCGAGGGTGAAACCGGTTTTGCGGACCCGCTTGATCTGGGCCATGATCTCAGGGGTGAGGGTGCCCACCCGCATGGAGGGCATCGACACCGAAACCTGTTCGCGGACAAAGGTATTCATCAGCGCCAGCATCAGTTCCGGCAGACAGGAATAGTCGCCGGTGGAAAGCGACAGCAGGGCCATCTCCTCGAACCCGCCCTGATCGATCCCCTGGCGGGCCAGTTCGAGAATCCGCTCCGGACTCCGCTCCCGCACCGGCCGATAGATGACCCCGGCCTGACAGAAACGGCAACCCCTGGTACAGCCGCGGGCGATCTCGATCCCCAACCGGTCATGGACAATCTTGGAGAGCGGCACCAGGGGCGGATAGGGGGCGGGTACCGACTCCAGATCGGCGAGCACCCGCCGCCGCACCCGCGCATACCCCGGCCGCAACGGCCGCATCCCGGCAAACTCGCCGTTCTCCTCGTAGACCGGCGCAAAGAGGGAGGGAACATAGACGCCCGCCACCTGCCGCAGACGGTCGAGCACCTCTTCCCTGGTCGCCCCTTCGGCGCGGGCCTTGATGAGCAGGTCGGCGATTTCGAGGATCGCCTCCTCGCCGTCGCCGAGGAGGATGGCGTCAAAGAACTCGGCAACCGGCTCGGGATGAAAGGCGCAGGGGCCGCCGCCGATGACCAGCGGATAACGCTCATCGCGGTCCGCCGCGCGCAGCGGCAGACCGGCCGCATCGAGAATGGTGAGGATGTTGGTATAGCAGAGCTCGAAGGGCAGGGTGATGCCGAGAAGATCAAAATCCGCCAGTGGCCGCCGTGATTCCAGGGAAAAAAGCGGTGCCCGCCGCTGCCGCAAGGCCGCCTCCATATCCGGGTCCGGGGCATAGACCCGCTCGGCGAGCAAATCGTCGCGGCCGTTGACCAGATGATAGAGGATCTGCAACCCCTGATGCGACATGCCGATCTCATACAGATCGGGGAAGGCCAGCACCATCCGCAACCGGACGCTGTCCCACGCCTTGCGGATGACGTTGATCTCGTTGCCGCAATAGCGGCTGGGCTTGCCCACCAACGGCAGGATGGCATCGAGAACGTTGTCGTTGATTATAGCGCCGCAATCCGGAGCGGCCTGGCCGTGCTCCTCGGTTGTATCTGAAGACATTAAGGTTGTATCCGGTGAAAAAAGTTGGTCTGCAAAATCAGCAAAAAATGCCGCAATCGCCCGCCGTTCGCCAGCGATTACGGCATCAGTTCTGTCTCAGGGAACTTGTACCTGTTCAAACCCCGGCGGCAACGCGAAGGCGAAATCCTTTTCCGACAGGGCGGCTCCGTCGAGCCAGTCGCTCAACACGACCACCAGCGTGCCGGTATGCTGCCGGGTGGTGACAACGATCCGGCCCGGCAACAGGCAGCCGTTCGCCCCCGCGGCCCGGAAGGCCTCGTACCGCGCCTCCAGCACATCATCGCCGGCGGCATTCAGCACCTGATGGCGGCGGATGACCCCGACCTCTGGATCAAACAGCAGCCTGCGCCGCTCACCGGCGACCCGCACCGTCAGCCAATAGCCTTCGGCATCGAGGGCGCGGCCGACCTCCTCCACCGCCACCTCGCCCGGCGGCAGGCGGCCGCTGAGCCAATAGAAGGACTCATGGGGCTTGAAACCGGCCGGCGCATACTTGACAAACGTTGCCGCGGTGACGCTGCCCTCGTAGCCCTTGCCCTGATCCACGGCCAGATACTGAAAACGGTCGCCGTCGGTGACCAGGATCATCAACGGCTGCCCGATGGGGCTCAGACCGACAAAGCGCAGATAGGCCGGCGACATCGCCTGCAGATAACCGCTTACCGATCCCGAACGCAGCAACCCTTTCAGGGTGACGCTGACGGCGACATCGATGCAGCAGTGGCACGTATTCTGTTGCGCCCGCAACCTTGCAAAGGCCGCCGCAACCCGGTCGCGCTCGCCGTCACTGGCGAGATCCACGGCGCGCGGCAGGGCAAAGCAGCCGCCAAGCACCCCCAGCAACCCGCAAAGGGCGGCCAGCCTCAACCACTGCATCCAGGGTGGTGCCGTCGTCATCCGCTTCCCGCTCATCAAAAATGGCCCGATCCCTTCGCCCGCGGACTGGTCCCCTTAACGCGAACCACCACGCAGCGTCTTGATTTTGCCCTCCAACCGCTGCCGATCGTCATCTTTGTCCAAAAGCTCCAGCGCCTGCCCATACGCCTTGATCGCTTCCGCCGCCCGCCCGGCCTTGGCATGCACATCGCCCAGATGCTCGAAGATCACCGGATCGGGCGCAAGCTCAAGCGCCCTGGTCAATTCGGCCACCGCCCGCTTGCCTTCGCCAAGCTTGAAATAGACCCAGCCCAGGCTGTCGCGGATAAACCCATCATCCGGGCGCAACGCCACCGCCTCTTCGATGTACCTGCGCGCCTCGGCGAGATTCTCGCCCCGGTCGGCCCAGGTGTAGCCGATGTAGTTCAAGGCATAGGGATTGTGGGGGTCGATGGCCAGCACCTTTTGCATGGCGGCAAGCGCCTCGTCAACACTGCCGGTGCGATCGAGAAACAGTGCGTACTCGTAGTGCAGCATGGCATCCTGCGGATAGAGCGGCAGGGCCGCGGCAAAGACCTTGCGGCCCTCATCGTTCCGCTCCAGACGCCGATAGAGGGCGGCCAAGGCGCCATAAAAACGCGGCCGCCGGGCAACCGGATCGGCGATCGCCGCGGTCAAGGCCGTTTCCGCCTCGGCGAGTTGCTCCTCCTTGACCAACAGTTCAACCAGCAGCAGTACGGCGTCCTCATAGGCGCTATCCGCGGGTTTCACATGATGCAACAACCGGATCGCCTCGCCCGACTCACCCTTGGCCCCATGCGCCAGGGCCAGCAGATAATGGATGTTGCCGGATTCGGGGTCCGCGGCCAGCATCTCGGAAAAATGGCTGATCGCCTGGTCGTACTGCTCCTGCTCGATCAATATCCGACCGATGGTCAGATCGACATCATACTCATTGCCGCTATACCGCCGCAGCTCCCGCAACTCATCCAGGGCCTGCCCCACCTCGCCCATGCCGAGCAGCACCTGCACCAGCCGCTGCCGCGCCTGCTCGTCTTCGGGTTCATTGTCAAGGATCCGGCGGCAGAAAGAGATCGCCTTTTCATAGTGCTTGCGATACTCCAGAATATCAACCGCCTCCAGGGCCAGTGCCGGCACCCAGTTCAGGGCCAGCGCCTTGTCGTAGGCGGTCATCGCCTTGTCGTACTCACCCAGTTGCCGGTACAGCTTGGCCAGGTACTGGTAGCCGACAAAGGATCGGTCGTCAAGGTTCACCAGCCGCTCCAGCACCTTCCGCGCCTCCTTGAAACGATTGTTGCCGGCGTAGAGCGTACCGAGCCGCAGGAGGGTATTGCCGTCGCGGGGGGTCAGGGCAAGGATGGCGTTATACACCGCCGCCGCCTCATCGACCTTGCCTTCGCTGACATACAGACCGGCCTTGAGGGTGAGGATTTCGACATCCTGGGGGTGGAGCTGTAAAAGGCGGCCGATGAGCCGGCTCGCATCATCGTTGCGGTTCATCCGCATGTAGAAGACGACCAGGCCACGCATCAGATACTCGGCGCCAGGATCACAGGCCAGCGCCTTTTCATAGGCGGCCAGCGCATCGGCGTAATGGTGATCCGCCTCGGCGGCCCGGCCCCAGAGGAAATAGAAATAGGCGCAGCCGGTATCGGCAGAGGCCTTGCCCGCCTCGGCCGATATCGGCTGCCCGGTGGCATCGGGGTTCGGCACCGCCGCGCAGGAGACGCAGAGGCACAACAGGAAGGCCGAGCAACACAGTTTCCTCAACATGGCGCGTCCTTCCCCCTCAGCCCGGCGACCAAGGGCGACACCCGCTCCCATACCGCCTGCCCCACTGCCTCGATGGCTTGGCTGGCATCGATGCGATGGATATATTCTCGTTTGATGGCGGCAAAAACCGCGCTCACCTTCTGCAAGCCCTCTTCCTTTTCAAAGTCGTTGGGACTCTCCTGCCGCGATTCCTCGATCCGCCGGCGGCCCAGT
>JAOUHH010000031.1 GCA_029865195.1 Desulfobulbaceae bacterium | reverse complement strand
CCCTCATCCACCTCGATCTTGACGTTGTCCGGCTGGAAATGGATGCTCTTCTTCATCGTCGGCTTCTCCGTAGGCTTCGGGATTCTTCCCGTGAAAAGTCTTGAAACAGTTATCGATTTGCAACAGCGCGAGGATGGCGCTGTTTAGCAAGTTTATCAGAATAGCAGGAAGCGCGCCCTTGTCAAGAAGGCAGAAAGGGGGGAGTGTTTGCCGCCCCCGGGCACGATTCCGCCCCCCCTCCTGGCAACCCGCATCCCCGGAAAACAGCGATTTTCTTTGCCTCTGGCAAAGGGCTGTAGTAGAATTTTCCACGCTTCCGAAAATCAGCAATTCGGCAGTTTGGTCGCTCCATTCCTTAACCTTTCCGGCCGTGCCAGGAGTTTCCCCATGTACGATCACTCAAAACCGCTCGTTGACGATGACTCCGAACCAACCCTGATCGGCAAGCTTGCCAAGGTGGTCGGCGGCATTCTGCTTCTGGTCGCCGTTGTTCTGGTCGGCTTGTCGCTCTTCATCCGCTTCTATCTCACCGAGGAGCGGATGAAGGCCCTGATCATCCCGGCCGCCGAAACGGCCCTTGGCCGCACCGTGACCCTGGGCGCCATCGATGTTGGCCTCTTCAGCGGCATCACCGTCACCGACCTGGTCGTCAAGGAAGCTGACAACACCACCAACTTCCTCTCCATGGGCCGCTTTGTCCTCCACTACGACCTTCTCCCCCTGCTCGCCAAAAAGCTGGTCATCTCCGAGGTCACCATCGACCGTCCGGACTGCCGGGTTACCCGTGACATCAACGGCCGCTTCAACTACGAATCGCTGGCCCTGCTGGCGAAAAAACCGGATACGCCGGAGGAAAAGACCGCCCTGCCCTTCGCGCTTGTCGTCGACCGGGTCACCCTCAGCAACGCCCATATCATCGTCAGCGACGCCAGGAAGGAACTCCCGGAGATTGACGCCACCGCCTCGGCCAATGTCGGGGTCGAGATCGGCGCCAGCCTTGCCGAGCTCAAGTATCAGGGCGATTTCGACTTTGTCAGCGATATCGTCTACGGCGAGGCCAAACCGCACGTGACCGGCAAGGGCACCTTCGACAACAGCAAGGCCGGCTGCACCCTCACCATCGATATCGACCAGCAGCGCCTGACCATCGTCGCCGCGCTGCCAAACCTTGCCGTGAAGCCGTTGCCGGCCCTTGTCCTTGATGTCAGCGGCGACAAATTGAACATCGACCGCCTGCTGGCGATCCCCGACAAGCTGCCCAAACCGGCCGCCGCGGCATCCGCCGAAAAATCCCCTGCCTCCGCCCCGCCGGCGGGCAAGCCAGCCAAACCGGCTGAAAAGAGGCCCATCGCCGCCAGCCTGCCGCCCGGCCTCGACCTGAGCGGATCGTTCAAGGCCAACCAGGCGCAGTACAGCAAACTGACCATGCATAACGTTATGCTCCGCTACGGCATCAAGGACGGCGTGGCCTCGGTCAGCGACCTCTCTTTCAAGCTGGCGGGCGGCACCTTTGCCGGCAAGGCGCGGGTCGACCTCACCCAGGTCATCCCCCCCTACAGCGGCAACTTCAAGATCACCGGTCTGCAGCTCCAGGAACTGCTGGCCAACCTTGTCAGCCCCCAGGCCAATATCCTCTCCGGCAGCATGAGCGCCGATCTCAACTATTCCGGCGCCGGGCTTGCCGGCGACGTCCTCAAGAAGAACCTGAACCTCGAAGCCACCTACGGGATGCGCGGGGCGCAACTCGCGGAAACCCCGATCAGCAACATCCTGGCCACGGTGCTCCGCATGGAGGTTCTGCGCACCTTGAAGCTTGACGACATCGACGGCAATCTCCATCTGAAAAACGGCCAGCTCGGCCTGCGTTCACAATTCGCGGCAGCAGGCATCCGTGTCCAAACCGACGGCACGGTTGGTATCCTTGACGGGCGCCTGAACCTGCCGCTCAAACTTGAATTTTCCGGTTTCATGGCCGACCAGCTGCGCCAGAAGGCCTCGTTCCTCAAATATCTTTCCGACAAGGATGGCGTCACCGCTCTCAACCTGCGGCTCGGCGGCACCACCGCCTCTCCCAAGGCGACGTTGGACAAGGCCGCGGTCGAGCAACAGATCAAGAAGCAGGTAGAGGAGAAGATCAAGGAAAAGGCGATGGAAGAGATCGGCAAACGGCTGGGCGCGCCCCCGGCCCAGAGTCCGGAGCAAAACGGCAAACCGGCCGCGCCCGAGCCGGTCCAGCAGATCATCAAGGGCCTTTTCGGGAATTAATTGATGAACGCCGATTCCGCCCAGGGGCGGACCTCCTTCCGCTCCTGGTTGTGGCAAAAACCCTCTAGCGCCGACGCAACGACGAAGACCCGACTGCGGACCTTCTGCCGCATCATCGCCATCTTCCTCCGCGAATTCGACCGGGACGCCATCCCCTTGCGGGCCAGCGCGCTCACCTTCACCATCATCCTTTCCATGGTGCCGGTGCTGGCGCTCTCCACCGCGGTCCTGAAAGGCCTGGGGGCCGGCAACCAGATGCGGGCCGCCGCCTACCATTTCATCGACACCCTCGACCCGCCGGAAAGCGCCCCGACAACGGCACCGCCAGCCACCACGGCGGCTCCCGGCCCCAACGCCCCCAAATCGTTGAGTAGCCATCTCAAAAAGGCGGTGGACACCGTCTTCAACTATGTCGAAAAAACCAACTTCGCCACCATCGGCATGTTCGGTATCGCCGGCCTGTTCTTCACCGTCATCTCGGTGCTCAGCACCATTGAACAGGCGATGAACGTCGTCTGGCAGACGGACAGCGGCCGACCGCTCGGCCGCAAGGTCATGGACTATCTGGCCCTGATGCTGCTCCTGCCGCTGGCCGTCAATATCGGCGTGGCAACGATGGCCGCCCTGCAGAGTGAAACCACCCTGGACATCCTCCGGCACATCTTCCCCATGGAGTGGGCCGGGCCGCTGCTGGTGCAGGTGCTGAGCTTCGCCTTTCTGGTGATGACCCTGCTGTTCCCCTATCGCTTTCTGCCCAACACCAGGGTCCCCCTCTACCCGGCGCTGATCGGTGCCTTGGTCGGTGCCATCGGCTGGCTGCTCATCCAGGCGCTCTACATCAGCCTCCAGATCGGGGTCGCCCGCTACAACGCCATTTACGGCTCCTTCGCCACCCTGCCGCTCTTCTTCCTCTGGATCTATATCGGCTGGATGGTCTTTCTCTCCGGGGCGGAGGTCGCCTACGCGGTCCATGTCCGCCACCGCTACCTGCCCGGCCAGTACAAAACCCGCCTTGCCCCGGCCATGGAACTGGCCCTGGCATATGACCTGCTGACCCTGGTGTACGAAGATTTCCGGGCCAGAAAGGTTTCGGATCTGGACAGCCTCTGCCGACGCCTGGACTACCCGGACCAACCCATCACCAACATCATCCGCAAGCTGCTGGAGACCGGCCTGATCCGTCAGGCGGACGGCAGCGAGATCGCCTATCTGCCGGCCACCGCGGCGGAGCTCTTGTCGGCAAGTGAGGTGCTGGATGTGATTCTCGGCGCGGAACGACCGGCATCCAGGGGGGGAGAGATCACCGACCAGGCGCTGGCCGGAGCCCGCAAGGCGCTGGGAGAAAAGGCCATGGACACCCTGGCAGGTTGACCGCCGCCCCCCGCCACCCTCACTCGCCCCGGCTGCGGCTATGACAACGGCTCGACGGCAGACAGCACCTGCCGCTCCTCGTCAAAATCGGCAAAGCGGATGGCGGTTTCGCGAAACCGTTCATTGATCTCCAGAAAGGCGTCCACCAAGGCCGGATCGAAGTGACTGCCGCGCCCCTCGCGGATGATGCTCACCGCCTTGGCATGCGGGAAGGGCGGCTTGTAGACCCTCTTCGAGATCAGGGCATCGTAGACGTCGGCTATGGCCATCAGGCGCCCGGCAAGCGGAATCTCCTCCCCCTTCAGCCCCTGCGGATAGCCGCTGCCGTCCCATTTTTCATGATGGGTGTAAGCGATCTCCATGGCATAACCGAGAAAGGAATTTTCCCCCAGTTCCCGCACCCCGGCAGCCAGCGCGTCACGGCCGTAGGTGGTGTGTTTCTTGATCTCCTCGAACTCCTCATCGGTAAGCTTGCCGGGTTTCAACAGGATGGCGTCCGGCACCCCCACCTTGCCCACATCATGGAGGGGGGCCGACTTATGGAGCAGTTCGATGGCATAGGCGTCCAACTCGGCGGCAAATCGCGGCTGCTCGCAAAGCTTTTCCGCCAACAACCGGACATAGGTCTGGGTGCGGCGGATATGGCCGCCTGTCTCCGGATCGCGAGCCTCGGCGAGGCTGGCCAGGGTAAAGATGGTAACATCGCGGGTCAGGGCGAGTTCCCTGGTCCGTTCCGCCACCAGTTCTTCAAGGCGATCGCGATGGCGCTTGAGTTCAAGGTGATTGGCCACCCGCGCCTTGACCAGATCGGGCTGGAACGGCTTGGTGATGTAATCAAGCGCCCCCAGCGCCAGCCCCTTGGATTCTTCCTCGTAGCCGCCAAGGGCGGTGATGAAGAGCACCGGGATGCCGGCGGTGTCGGGGTCCGCCTTCAGTTGCCGGCACACCTCATAACCATCCATCTTCGGCATCATCACATCGAGGAGGATCATATCCGGGCGGGGCTCCAGGCGGGCCATGGCCAGGGCCTTCTCGCCCTCCTTGGCGGCGACAACGGCATACCTGCCCCCCAGCGCCCCCATCAATACATCGATGTTCTCAGCCACATCGTCGGCAATGAGAATCTTCGGTTTCGCCATCAGCATCTCTCCTCTAAGGTATCCGCTATGCAGGAGGCAACCCCTCTTGCCCCGCAACTCTCTTGCATCATGCCCTGCCCATCTCAAGGGCCAGGGTGGCCGCGATCCGGCCGATCACCGTTTCCGCGGCGTCGGTATCATACTCCGCCATCGCCTGCGTCAATTCCGCCCCCTCGTGCGACAACGGGGTTTCCGCCAACAGCCGCCGGAGTTTTTCGCAGCACTGCCGCGCCTCGCCGAAATCGCTGTACAACAGGATCGTCAGTTCACCCAGCAGCAATGCCACCGCCTCGCGATCCACCGCTGCCACCCCGCCCGCCACCTTTTCCGCTGGCGGCAGCATATCGATCCCATTCACCACCTCGTCGAGCCGTTCGGAAAAACGCGCCAGCCAGTCGCCAACATCCGCCTCGCCGGCGGCCAGCCGGTCTTCCAGGGTATTGGCGGCCGCATACAGCGCTTCGGCAGCCAGATTGCCGGCCACCCCCCTGATGGAGTGAACCATGTTCTGCGCCTCCTGCCGCCGGCCCGCCGCCAAGGCCTCACCGATCCGGGCGCCGGCATCGCGGTTGCCGGCGCCAAACTGCCGCAGCAGTCGGAGATAGAGGACGTGGTTGCCGCCGACCCGTCGCAACCCCTGTGCCAGATCAACGCCCGGCAACCGCGACGGCAGTTCCGGTGCGTCGCCATCACCCCTTGCCGCGCCGACCGGTGCTACTTGCTCGGCACGAGGCGCAATCCAACGCCCCAACAGCCGATGCAGTTCCGCCACCTCAATGGGCTTGGCCAGATGATCGTTCATGCCGGTCTCAAGGCAACGCTCCCGGTCGCCGGCCATGGCGTGGGCGGTCATCGCCACCACCGGCAGCTCTTGCCATTCCTGACGTTGCCGGATGCGCCGGGTGGCCTCATAACCATCCATCGTCGGCATCTGCAGATCCATCAGCACCAGATCAAAACGATCGTGCTCCAAGGCCGCCAGCGCCTCGACACCGTTCCTGGCGGTGGTTACCGTCAACCCGACCTCGCTCAGCAACTCCACCCCGATCTCCCGATTGATCTCGTTGTCATCCACCAGCAGGACTCGGCCGCCGGCGACATGGGCCGGGGCAATCGCCGGCTCATCCGCGGGCGCGGCGGACTCCTCGGCTTCGGCGACCACCGCAAAGGGAAGTTCAAAACGGAAAACGCTGCCGGGGCCGAGGCTGCTCTCAACCGTCAATTCGCCACCCATCAACTCCACCAATTGCCGGGTGATGGCGAGGCCCAGGCCGGTGCCGCCGAACTTGCGGGTGGTGGAACTGTCGGCCTGCTCAAAGGGCTCGAACAGCCGCGCCTGCTGTTCCGGGGTGATGCCGATGCCGGTATCCCTGACCGTAAAAGCGATCCGCACCACGCCGGCAGTCGCGCCGACATTGGCAATCGTCAGCACCACCTCGCCCCGCTCGGTAAACTTGAGCCCGTTACTGAGCAGATTGAGCAACACCTGATTGAGCCGGAGCCGATCCCCCACCAGCCAGTCGGGGATCTGACCATCAATCTCCAGCCGCAGGGCGATCCCCTTCTCTTCGGCAAGGCCATGGAGCAGATCAGCGACATCCTCGAACAACCCGCGGGCAAGAAACGGGGCCTTTTCCACCACCAGCTTGCCGGCCTCGATCTTTGAGAAATCGAGGATATCGTTGATGATGCCGAGAAGATTCTCACCGGCCCGCACCACCTTGGTCATAAATTGACGCTGCCGCTGGTCGAGGTCGGTGGCGAGCACCAGCCGGCTGAGGTTGATCACCGCGTTCATCGGCGTCCGGATCTCATGACTCATATTGGCGAGGAACCTGCCCTTGGCGATATTCGCGGCCTCGGCCGCCTGCCGCGCATTCCGCAACTCCTCCTCCGCCTCTTTGCGGGCGGTGATATCCATGATCACCCCCACCAAAACCAGCGGCGCATCCTCCTCGTCACGAATAACCTTGCCCAACTGCTGCACCACCCGCTCGGAACCGTCATCCCGATGCAACCGATGCTCGACGGCATACCCCGCGCCCGAAACCCGCAAGGCATGACCCAATGCCGCATTTGCCACTTCCCGCTCCTCGACGGGGATAGCGTTCAACAGCCGCTGATAATCCGGAACCGCCCCCTGCGGGTCCCAACCGAGAATCCGGTAGCACTCGGCCGACCATTGGTGGGTGTTGTCGACGAGATTCCACTCCCAGCTGCCCAGATGCGCGATCTCCTGGGCCTGTACCAACCGTTCATGGTTGGCAAACATCTCCAGGTTGGCCGTGGCCAGCCGTGCCAGCAGGCCGCTTTTCTCGCGATGCGCCTTTTCCAGGGCGTCAATGCTCTGCCGGTTATTCCGGTAAAACCCGATGGTGAACAAAAGAATGGCGGTCAGGGCGACAAGCGCACCGACGATCATCGCCGAGAGCGCGACCCGCCTTTTGCGAGCCCGCTCCGCCAGCATCCCTTGCAACTGTTCGTCAATGGCGAGGTAAAACCCCTTGCTGAGGTCGATCACCCAGGTCCCCTCGATGAACATTGCCCCGCCATCGCTGAAGGGCAGCCGGTCGATGCTGGCGGACTCATCTCGCGCCAGCCGCTCCACCAGCCTGGTCGCCGCCCGCTGGGTCGCCTCGAGACGCGATGTCAATGGCTCGGCCAACAGCGGCGTCGCCTCCAGTGCCAATGACCAACTGCGTTCAAGATCGCCGAGCCGCTCCCCGACCCCGCCCCGTTGCAAATCAAGCCACTGCCGGTCCCACTCCACCAGTTCCCCTTTGGCGACCAGCCCGGAAGCGACGCCCCGCACCCTGCCGAGGGCTTCGGTAAGGGCGGGTATCCGGCTGATCAGGATATCGATGAGAGAATAGCTGGGAAGTTCCGGGTCCAGGGCGAGATTGGAATAGTTGCCCACCCAGTGTACGATCTCCTGCAGAGTGGCGATGCGCCGGCTGTACCAATCGAAACGGTCAACGGGGGCAAGATCGGCAAAGCCCTGGCCGGAACAACCTGCCAGATCGTCAATCAACCCCTGAAGCAGCCGCTGCACACGAAAATGTTTGCTGTGTTCATCCTGCACCCGCTCGGCCAGTTCACGGTCAAGCAGTTTTCTCAACTCGGCAATTCGTGCCCGGTATCCATTGTCCGGTTCCTGAACCGCAATCTGATCCAGACCGCGGATCTGCTGGAGCAACAATACCGAATTGTAGAGGCTGCGAACGTCGTGCAAGCCGGCAATTTCCCGCTCGGTAAACGCCAGATCATCACACAGCTTGTCCACCATGAAGGAAAAGGCGCCGAGCAGCAACAAGGCAGGAATCAGGGTCGCCGCCAGATATCTGTGCAACGGTACCGCGACTCCCACCCCAGCAGCCGAATCATTCTCGTTCGTCAGGTCGTCTCTGCGCCTGGCAGGGAGATCCATACTTCCTCCGCGAAGGTGATCAATAAAAAAGTGGCGGAACCGCCATTAACGCGGCTCCGCATCAAGAGCCGCCACCATACCCTTCACCACCGTTATCGCCGCATCGGTATCATAGACCGCCATCGCCGCAGCCAGCCGCTTTGCTTCCGGCCAGAGCGGGGTGTCGAGCAGCAGCGCCTGCAACTCGGCAAGACATTCATGCGCCGCACCCAAATCACTCTCCAGCAGCGGTTCCAACCGGTGCAGGGCATCGCTTGCCGCCTGCCGGTCCACCTGCCTGCTTCCCCCGCCGCCACCGTTTTCGGCCGCGCCGCCGGGCTGCACCGGCAAGTCCCGCAAGCCGTCAAGAACCGCCGTAAGCAGGCCACGGAAGCGGGTCAGGGCTTCGCCGGCCGGGGCCTTCTCCTGTAGCAGCCGCTCAAGCTCGCCAGCCGCCCGAAACAAGGAATGGGCACCGAGGTTGCCGGCCACCCCCTTCACCGCATGCACCGCCGCCTGTGCCTGCTCCCACTCCTGCGCATCAACAAGGGCGCTGATCTCGGCCGCCGCCTCGCGGTTCGCCGCGACAAAACGGCCGAGCAGCCGCAGATAGAGATCCTGCTTGCCGCCCATCCGCCGCAGGCCGGTCGCCACATCGATGCCGGGAAGGGCATCCGGCACCAGGGCGTCCGTCACGACCCGCCGGGAAGCGGCCTGCGCCTCCGCCGCCTGCAACGGCAGCCAGCGCAGCAGGGCTTCATACAAATCCTCCACCTCGATGGGCTTGGCGAGATGGTCGTTCATCCCCGCCTCCAGGCAGCGGTCACGGTCGCCGCTCATGGCATGGGCGGTCATCGCCACGATAGGCAGGAAACCCCACCGGGCGTCCTCGCGAATCCTGCGGGTAGCCTCGTAGCCGTCCATCTCCGGCATCTGCAGGTCCATCAACACCAGGTCAAACGATTCCTCCGCCAAAATCGCCAGCGCCTCAAGGCCGTTGCCGGCCACCCGCACCTTGAGACCGATATCGCCAAGAATCTCCATGGCAATCTCCTGGTTGATCTCGTTATCCTCCACCAGCAGCACCTTGGCCCCGGAACGTTTCTTGAGCTCGCCGGACAACTCCGGTCGCTGGCCCTGGGCGATCGGATGCGGCTGCGCCGCCCCCTCGCCGACCAAAAAATCCACCAGTTCCGAGGGGTTGACCGGTTTGTCCATCACGTATTCGAAACCGGCCGCCGCGGCCTCTTTCCGCAAATCCTCGGAACCGTGCGCCGTCACCAGCACCAGCCGGGGAACCGGTCGCAGGTGCGGCCGGTCACGCAGCAACAAAGCCAGCTCCAACCCGTTCATTTCCGGCATCTGCCAGTCGGTGAACATCATGTCAAAAGTGAGATTGGCAGCCGCGCCCGACTCCAAGGCGGCCAACGCCTCCCGGCCGTTGGCCGCCGTTTGCACCTCCACCCCGAAGGCGGTCAGCATGGAGCGAAAGATCTCCCGGGCGACAGGATTATCTTCAACCACCAGGGCCCGTTTTACCTTGAT
The DNA here is from genome assembly GCA_029865195.1 of Desulfobulbaceae bacterium. Taxonomy (GTDB): domain Bacteria; phylum Desulfobacterota; class Desulfobulbia; order Desulfobulbales; family UBA5123; genus UBA5123. The sequence continues at coordinate 5,076 of JAOUHH010000031.1, read as the reverse complement.
ATCGAGGCCGGCGGCATACCCCTCCGCCGTCATGCCGGCGGACGCCAGCTGAAAATCGAGGGCAAAGGCAAACACACTGCCCTTGCCGGCCTCGCTGCGCACCGAAAGGTCACCGCCCATCAACCGCACCAGCTTGCGGGTGATGGCCAGGCCAAGGCCGGTGCCGCCGAACCGGCGGGAGATGGAGGCGTCGGCTTGCTGAAACGGGGTGAACAACAGGGCCTGCTGTTCCGGGGTCATGCCGAGGCCGGTATCCCGCACGGCAAACCCCAGCCGCACCCGCCCGTCCGCCCGGTCGGTCATGTTGACCGCCAGCACCACCTCGCCTTGCTCGGTGAACTTGACGGCGTTGCCGGCCAGATTGTTGAGCACCTGCCGCAGCCGCATGGAATCCCCGATCAATTCACAGGGCACGTCCGGGGAGAGATCGATCAGAAATTCAATCCTCCTGTCGGCAAGACCGGGCGAGATCACCCCGGCCACGTCGGCCAGCAACTCGGTAAGCACAAAGGGGGTGGGCTCGATGGTCATCTTGCCCGCCTCGATCTTGGAAAAATCGAGGATGTCGTTAATGATGTGCAGGAGCTGCCGGCCGCTCCGCAGCACCTTCTCCATGTACGCGCGCTGCCGGTCCTGGAGATCGGTCTGCAACACCAGACGCGTCATGTTGATCACCGCGTTCATCGGCGTACGGATCTCATGGCTCATATTGGCAAGAAACTCCGATTTGAGCCGGGCCGCCGCCTCCGCCTGTTCCTTGGCTTCATGCAGTTTCTGCTCGATCTCCTTGCGGGCCGCGATATTCTTGAAATACCCGAAATGACAGAGCTTGCCCTTATAGGTGGTGAGGTTCAGGGAGACCTCCACCGGCACCAGCTCGCCGCCCTTTACCCGGTGCAGGGTTTCGATGACCATGCCGGGGTGCGCCCGCATCTGGGCGAGATGGGCGTCCAGATCCTCCACGGCGAAATTGGGGTCCCAGTCCGGTATCCGCCAGGTAAGGATCTCTTCGCGCGTCGCGCCGTAATGACGGACCGCCGCCTCGTTGACATAGGCCATCCGGAAACCGTCCTCGATATCGATGAGGAATACCGGGTCGGCGGTTTTCTCGATCATCAGCCGGTAGAGCTCCAGATCCTCCCTGTTCTTCTCCTGCTCGGTGATGTCGAGGATAATCCCCATCATCCGCACCGGCTTGCCGCTCACGTCACGAACAACCAGGCCGCGCTCCTGAACGATGCGCTCGGAACCATCCGCCCGCAGCAACCGATGCTCAACCGCATATTTTGCTTTGGGGGTCCGCATGGCATTGTCCAACGCCTCTTGCACCATTTCGCGATCTTCCGGATGGACCACCTCCAGAAAACGATCGTAATCGGCGGCAAAACTCTGCGGCTCCCAGCCGAAAATCCGATAGATCTCATCGGACCAGGTCATGGTGCTGGTGGCAATATCGCACTCCCAGTTGCCGAGATGGGCGATCTCCTGCGCCTGTTTCAATCTCTCTTCGCTGGCGCGGAGTCGTGCGGTTTTTTCTTCCACCAGTTCTTCTAGATGGTGCCGATATTGCTCAAGCTCTCCCTCCATCTCCTTGCGTTCGGTGATATCCTCGCTGAGAATCAGGTAGTGCGAGATGCGGCCGTCCGCCTGTCGCACCGGTGAAACCAGGGCCTGATCGATGAATTCCCGGCCATCCAACCCCTGGTTGATCAACTCGCCGCGCCAGATGCGGCCGGCGGTGAGGGCCGCCCACATTTCATCGTAGATTTCGGTGGGAGTCCTGCCGGAATAGAGGATGCGCGGGGTCTGGCCGATGGCATCCTCGGCCCGGTAGCCGGTGGCCTTGGCAAAAGCCGCGTTGACATATTCGATCCGGCCGTCCAGGTCGATGATCACGATACTGCTGGGATTCTGCTCCACGGCCAGAAAAAGCTTCCGCAATTCCACTTCGGCCAGATGCCTTTCCTGAATGGCCTTGCGAAAGGCAAGCACCGCCGCCGCCATCTCCCGGAGTTCGCTAAAACCTGCCTGTTGCATCTTTTCCATGCCCGGCAGCGCAGGCGGCATGCCGGTCTGGCGGGCCATCAGACGCAAGGCGTCGGCAACCTCGGTCAAACGCTGACTCATGAAACGCCCCGATCCCAGGGCCAGCAGCAGCATCACCAGCACCCCCACCCCGCTGACCGTCATCACCAACCGGAAGACCTCCTCGTAGGCCGCAAACCCATCTTCGTCGTGTTTGATGGTCGCCTCGGAGATGCGGGCGATGATGGCATGCCGCCGCCTGACAAAATCGACGAAATTATCCTGGGCCTTGTCGATATAGTCGGCGGCAATGGCGGGATCGATGGCGGCGATATCGGTGGCCATCACCATGAAGTTGCGATAGTTGGCAAAATCCTCGACCATGATCCTGGCATCCTCGCCGCCCGCCTCAACCACATGCGGGGCCTTGGCCAGGGCGGCGGTTCGCTCACCCAGTTTGGCCAAGCTGTCGACGATCTCGGAGTGAATGCGGTAAACCGCCTCCTCGTCAAGCTCGCCGGCCGCTGCCCCCTTGAGGCTGCGGGCCGAAAGCTGGTGCATTTTCGCCATCTCCTCGCCCAGGTGGGCGGCTTCGAGAACAATCTGCAGATCAGCCCGGGTCTCGGCATGCCGGTGCCGATTCTCCCAACGCAGCGAGTTGAGTGACCAGAGGGTGACCATGGTGCCCACAAAAGCGGCAAGCAACACCGGCAGGAGAAGGAGCAGCAGGAAGGTTCGGCGGCTTGCCGGCTTGGGATTGAAACCACTCTCGCGAGCAGGAGGCGGATGTAGTTCCGGGGAAGAATCGCTCTGCATGTTACGGCACCAGCCCCGGCCACTGCTCGGGCAGAATGGAGGCGACATACTCGAAGCCCTTCTCACCCAGCGGTCTGAAGACCACGACGACCGCCTCCGGCTTGGGGAAATAGCCGATGACATCCATCAGGTTGGGGGCATGGGCGACAATCACCCGGTTGGTGCCGGCCGCAACCGGCGTCGACAGCAAGCGGCGGGTGTTGGCGATACGTGGCACCTTTTCGGCGGCGGTCAGGTTGGAGGTGTACATCAGGTACTCATTTATCTGATACCTGCCGAAGGCCGCCTCGGCGGTGGCCTTGGTTCTGCACATCGGGCTTGCTTGCACCTCGCCCACCGGAATCCCGGCCTTTTTGATCGCCGCCCCGACCTGCGCCGCCAACTCTCGCCCCGCCCCGGTGAGCGGCCGTTGGGTCGCGCAATCGTTCAAATCGACCGTCGGCACCCGGTCCGGCTTGGTGGTATCGGTGGGTCCGTGCCGCATATAGAGCACAAAACCGCCCGCCCGCAGTTGCCGGATGGTCTCGGCGGTGGCCGCTTTCACCTCGAAGCGGGCGGCAGCATCATCGGCCAGGGCAACATTGAACGGCACCGCCAGCAGGAGAAGAAACAGGAGCAACCAGGGCGTGATTTTGCTGGGCATGGGCAATCCTCCGGGATTTTTTTGGGGGGGGCGGGTGAAAACAAGCCAAAGCAGTGGCAATTGTACCGCATGCGGAACGGCCCGGAAAGTCAAAACAGCATTGTAACGCCTTCGCGAAGTTCAGATTTTTCCCACAACATCAAGAAGATAATCAATATCGTTTTCAGTGTGGCAGGCGTTCACCTGTAAACGGATCTCCTCGTCGCCCTTGGGCACCACCGGATACTTGATCCCGGTGGCGAGAATCCCGTGCGCAAAAAGGTCTGTCACCAGTTGCGCGGTGCGGCCGGTGTCCCGGACCAGCAGCGGCACGATGGGATGCGGACCGGGCAGCAATTCCCGGCCAAGGACGGCAAGGCCGTTTTCCAGCCGAGCGGTCATCCGGCGCAGGTGCGCCAGCAGCCGCCAACCCTCGCCGCTGTCGACAATATCGACGGCGCAGAGGGCGGCGGCCGCCTCGGCGGGGGTGATGGGACTTGAGTAGATATAAATGGGGGAGGTTTCCCGCAGGTAGCGGATCAGGGTTGCACCGGCCGCGAGATAGCCGCCGTTGACCCCGAACGCCTTGCCCAGGGTGCCGATCAGGATGTCGGCGGCCGCGCCGCAATGCTCCTCGGTCCCCCGCCCGCTCTCACCGAACACGCCCACCCCGTGGGAGTCGTCGACCACAGTGATGATCCCCTGCCGGAAGTGCCCTTCGTATTGCCGGCAGAGCGCAACAATCCGGTCGAGCGGCGCATGGTCGCCCCGCATGCTGAAGATGCCGTCGGTGACCACCAGCACCCGTTGCACCTGCCCGACCAGTTCCCGCAACCGGCTCTCCAGGTCCGCCATCTCGTTGTGGCGGTAAACCGCCTTGACCTTGGGCCGGGCCAGGCGGATGGCGTTGATGATGCAGTTGTGATTGAGGCTGTCGCTGACCACCGCCGTTTCGGCGTCGATCAACTGCGGCAGAACACCCAGCACCGCGGCATAGGCGGAACTGAAGAGCATCGCCGCCGCCCGGCCGTGGAAGCGGGCCAACCGCGCCTCAAGCTCCACATGCGGGACATGGGTGCCGCTGATGAAGCGCACCGCCCCCGGCCCAACCCCGTAGGCGCGGGCCGCCGCCTCCTCGGCCGCGATCACCGCCGGGTGCAACCCCAGGCCGAGATAGGAGTTGGAGTTCATCCGCAGAAACCCCCGCTCGCCCTGTCCGACCAGCAGACAGCGCGGGCCGAAGCCGTCGACGGCGGGCCTGATCGCGCGGATCACCTGCTCCTCGCCCTTGACGGTCCCCTGGGCCGCGAGTTCCGCCAGCCTCTCCTGCAAAATCGGCTCAATCCCGTCCAACGCCATCGCTAACCCTCCCCTCTCTCAACGTGCCCCGAGCCTTTCGGCAAGCCTGGCCAGCATGACCGCCACCGTCTCCTCAAGATCATAGGCCGGCCGCCAGCCCCACTCGTCGCGGGCCACCCGGTCGTCCATCCGGTTGGGCCAGGAGTCGGCGATCGCCTGGCGCACCGGATCAATACGATATTCTATCACAAAATCAGGGAAATGGCCGCGGATTGCCGCGGCCAGCATCTCCGGGGTGAAACTCATGGCGGTAA
>JAOUHH010000030.1 GCA_029865195.1 Desulfobulbaceae bacterium | reverse complement strand
TCGACATCGACGCGGCCCTGGCCTCACTCCGGCAGGATATGCTCCGCGAGCTTTACCACCGGGCCGCAATCACGGTGGTTCTGATTCTCCTGGCCCTCGCCCTCTGCTACAAGATCAGCCTCTTGCTCAGCAAGCGACTGACCCGCGAACTGGAACTCTTTTCCAATTTTTTCAAACAGGCCGCCGCCAACCCGGAACGCATGGACGCCGACCGCATATCCATCACCGAATTCTCCAACCTGGCCCGCGCCGCCAATCAGATGATCGACGAACGTCAGAAAATCCACGCCGACCTGCAACAAGCCAAGGAGGTGTGGGAAAAATCATTCAACGCGATCAGCGACCTCGTCACCATCCAGGACAAGGACGGAAGAATCATCCGCGCCAACAGCGCCGCCTGCAACCTCCTGGGGCTGCAACCAGGGGAGATTGTCGGCAAGCGCTGCCACGACGTCTTCCAGCACAGCCCCTCCCGCTGCCCCAACTGCCCAGGACAAAAAACCGCTCGCGACGGCCATACCCACACTTCGACAATCCCATTCGCCGATCTGCAAAAGACCTTTCAGATTTCCACCGCCCCCACCTTCGACGACCAGGGTCAACTCGAATACATCGTCCATGTCGCCAAGGATATCTCCGAACAAAAACGGCTTGAGGAAGAACTGGTCCAGTCACGCAAGATGGAGGCCATCGGCACCCTGGCCGGCGGCATCGCCCACGACTTCAACAACATCCTGACCTCGCTGCTGGGCTATGCCGATCTTGCCCAGGAAGAGATCCAGAACAACGGCAGGCCGCTCCACTACATCGAGCAGGTGATCACCGCCGGCACCCGGGCCGGCAACCTGGTCAAGCAGATCCTCGCCTTCAGCCGCAAATCCGAACATGTCATCGCGCATATCTCCCCGGAACGCACCGTGCGGGAAGCGCTCCAGTTGTTACGCGCCTCCATCCCATCCACGGTCAAGATGCAAGAGGAGATCGCCAACATCGATGCCACCATCCTCGCCGATTCCACCAAGATTCATCAGGTGGTTGTCAATCTCTGCACCAACGCCCTGCACTCCATGGAAAACCAGCAAGGCAGTCTGGCCATCCGCCTTGCCCGCACCGAGTTGACCGCACCGGACATCCGTGATCAGTCGGAGGTCCAGCCCGGCCCCTTCATGGAGCTCTCTGTTGCGGATACCGGGCATGGCATTGCCCCGGGCATCATCGATCATATCTTCGATCCCTACTTCACCACCAAGGAGGTCGGCAAGGGCATCGGCATGGGCCTTGCCGTGGTGCATGGCATCATCAAGGAACATGGCGGCCTCATCACCGTCGAAAGCACCATCGGTCGCGGCACCACCTTCCGCGTCTACCTGCCCCTCTCCACCGCCAAAATCGTGCCGGAGCCTGCCCCGGCCGCCCTGCCGCTGCCAATCGGCAACGAACGAATCCTGCTCATCGACGACGAGGAGGCCATCATCAGGATGCTGAAAGGCGGCCTGGAGCGGTTCGGTTACCGGATCACCGCCATGACGAGCAGCACCGAGGCACTGGCGGCGATCACCGCCGACCCTGACCAGTTCGATCTCGTCATTACCGACCAAACCATGCCCGACCTCTCCGGGATAAACCTGGCCCGCGAGATCCTGGCCTTGCGGCCGTCACTGCCGGTCATTCTCTACACCGGCTACAGCGACCTGGCCTCGGATATTCTGGCGAAACAAAGCGGCATCAGGGAGTTTTTACTGAAACCCATCGACAGCAGAACCATGGCAGGACATATCCGCCGGATTCTTGACGGGAACCGGCCACCGTCGGCCGACGGCGCGGGTCATACAGCCTGAGGAAGAATCCCCCGAACGGGGGGCAGGTTGGGCTAGCGACAGATCTCGCAGTCCTCGCCCTTTTCATGAAGCAGGATGCGGTCGAGCACGGCGAAGAGGTTTTCCGGGATGATCGGTTTTGAAAGATAGTCATCCATGCCGACGGCGAGACACCGCTCCCGGTCATCCTTCATGGCATGCGCGGTCATGGCGACGATGGGGGTGCGCCGACCGCTCCCCTTTTCCCGCTCCCGGATGATGGAGGTTGCCTCAAGGCCGTCCATCTCCGGCATCTGCACATCCATCAGGATCAAATCGAACTTGATATCATCCATGGCCGCCAGCACCTCGCGGCCATTTTCCGCCACGGTGACCCGCCACCCTTCCTTCTCGAGCAGGATGACGGCCAGGGTCTGGTTGATATGCTCATCCTCGGCCAGGAGGATATGCTTGTTGCCGCGGCGCTCCTTCGGCATGTAGCGGACCACCGTTTCCGGCGTACACTCGCCGGGGGCGATGTTGCCGACCGCCTCCTGAATCGACCGCAGCAGATCGGACTGACTGACCGGCTTCATCAGATAACCGCTGATCAATTCGTTGCGTAAGCCGGAGTCGGCATCCTTCTGAAAGACCGGCGGCGTCAGGACGATGATATGCGGGGCTCTCGAACCGCAGAAATCGTGGATCTGCCGCGCCAGAGTATAGGCGTCGGTGTCCGGCAGATGCAGATCCGCGAAAACGATATCGAACGTATCCCGGCCCATCGCCTCCAGGGCGGCGACGCCCCCCCTGCCCGTTTCCACCCGCCCCAGCCAGCCGGCGAGCATCTCCGCCAGGATATGCCGGCAGGTGTCGTTCTCGACCACCACCAGGGTGGACAATTCGAGAAATTTTTCCACCGACAACGCGGCCAGCTTTTTCGCCGCTGCCGGCTGCTGCGTGAAACAGGCGGTAAAATGAAATGTCGCCCCCACCCCGTGTGTGCTTTCCACCCAGATCTCGCCGCCCATCAGCCGAACAAGCTGCGAGGAAATGGTCAAGCCTAGCCCGGTGCCGCCATACTTTCGGGCCATGGAGGCGTCGGCCTGGGAAAACGATTCGAAGATCATCTGCCGCTTCTCCTCGGGAATGCCAACGCCGGTGTCGCGAACCGAAAAATGCAGCTTCACGCTTCCATCGACGCCCTTCTCCGCCACCTCGACCCTGGCGACGACCTCCCCGTGGTGGGTGAACTTCAGGGAGTTACCGACCAGATTGACGAAAATCTGCCGCAGCCGCCCGGAGTCGCCGAGCAGGCCGTCAGGCACGTCGTCCATGACATGATAGATCAACTCTAGCCCTTTCTCGCTGGCCTTGATCGCCAGGATCTTCAAGGCATCGTCAAGCATGTCGCGCAAGCTGAACGGCGTCACGTCGAGATCGAGCTTGCCGGCCTCGATCTTGGAAAAATCGAGGATATCGTTGATGATATCGAGGAGCCGCACCGATGCGTTCTTGACCATGCCCAGGTAGGTTTTCGCCTCCCCTGGCAAATCGAGACCCAGGATCAGATCCGTGTAGCCGATGATGCCGTTCATCGGTGTTCTGATCTCATGGCTCATGTTGGCGAGGAATTCACTCTTGGCCCGGCTGGCGACCGCTGCCGCGTCCTCGGCCCGCTTGCGGACGACGATCTCATCCTGCAACTCCTTATTGGCTTGCGCCAAGGCCGCCGTCCGTTCCTCGACCCGCTTCTCCAGCAAATCGTGCGCCCGCTGGAGGGCCTCCGCGCCGCGCCGGCGTTCGGTGATGTCCCGGGCGATCCCGACCACGACCCGGCCGCTCTCCATCTGCAGGGCCGCGAACGACAACTCGATGGGAAACTTCTCGCCGGTTTTCTTAAAGGCATCAAGCTCGATGGTTCGCCCTTCGCCGTGGTCGTGCAATACTGGCTCCTCGCCGCCGTCAAGCCACTGCAGGTGAAAAACGCTATACCCCTCTTCGCCCAGCAGATGCCGCAACTCCAGGCCGCGCAACCCATTTTCGGCATAGCCGAAGACCTCGGCGGCGGCCGGATTGAAGAAGGTGATCCGGCCCCGGCCGTCGATCATCAGAATCGCATCACGGGCGGTATTGGTGATGGTGCGATACTTTTCCTCGCTGAGATGCAAGGCCACCTCCGCCCGCCGCCGCTCTTCAATGTCGTTGAGCAAACGGGCGACCATGGCATTGAAGGCGCCACCCAGGGAACCTATCTCGTCGGGACCCACCACCTCGGCCTTGCGATCGAGATTGCCGGCGCTGATCGCCTGGGCGGTGGCGGCAAGGGATTCGATGGGACGGACAATCCGCCGTACCGCCGAAAAACCGAGCCCGATACTGGCCAGGAGGGCGAGAACGAGAAAGATCGCCAAGGTCGTGAAGGCCTGAAAGGAGAGCGCCATCGCCTCGTTGAACGGCATCTCGGCGACCACGTAAAATTTCTGATCGCCCAGCAGGAACTCCTCACAGGAACGCACCACCTTCCGTCCCTCGAGATTCAACTGCACGCCTTCACAGGCTCCGAGATCGAAGATGGTGCCCCTGAAGATCACCGACGGATTGGGATGCGCGACGATCAGGCCGCTGGCATCGGTGATGATAACGATGCCAGCGGTGCCAAAGGGATGGTTGGCGATCTCTTGCCATATCTTGTGCAGGCGGAGGCGGGCGACCATCACCCCGCTGACCGCCAGCGTCCGGAGATCGTGAATGGGCAGGGAAAGGGTGGCATAGGGCTCGGCGGTGATCAGATCGAGCATGACCGGGCTATAGTAGACCCGGCCGGTGGTCGCCGGCACGATGAACTCATCCTCGTGGCAACGCTCGCCAAGTTCTTTGACCGCAAAATTTTTGACCCGCGAGACCCGGGCCAGTTCCAGTCCCTTGGCATCGAGGAGGGTCAACTCATCGACATAATTCCGGTGCATCACATCGTCGAACGACCGGATCTGGGAAAGGATGCGAAACTGTTTCGCCTGACCGAGTTCCATGAGGTCGGTGGTGTTGGCCGCCAACCGCAAGCGCATTTCAACCTCGTGGCTGCCGGTTCGGATCTCACTAATGGAGTGCTGCAGAACCTCGTGCTGCAGGGCGGCAATCTGCCCTCTCTGGGTGGAGAAAATGAGCCACGACAAAACCAGCCCCAGCAGCAGCAACGGGCCGGTGGTGAGAGCGACAAAGGTTACACTCAACCTCTGTCGGATAGAGTCGCGATTCAACATGAAACCCATAGCCGGCCGACAATCACAACGTTAACGAATGGATTTGCCTTTGCACCATCCATGACGCGAAAAGGCAAGCATACCCCCGACAAGGCAAGCTCTTCCCCGCAGGGAACGCTCAAGATGCCCGGCTGCAACCACTCAATATTTATCAAAAAAAACAAACAGTTACCAACACAAGAAAACAAATCAGCTTGCACTCTTGGCCACGCTCGGGTAAGCAGACCCGTGCCTCCGAAACTAAATATTACAATCATTTCCATTACTAAATCAAATGACGCGCAGAAAAAATGGCGTACATCTCCCCGCTGAACTGACTGTTCTCACCCGGCTCAGCCGGGAATACGGCCACGCGGAACCGGCGATCGCCCAAACCGCCCCGGACCGGTTCAAGCAGCCCATTGCCGAGGAACAGTGGCGACGCCTAATGCAAGAGCTACGGGAAAACTTCGCGGCACCGGACCGGCAGCGGATGCAGACCCTTGCAACCGGTATTCGCGAAGGCCTCCTCTGGTGCGACGAGGTGATGGACCGCTACTGCCGCCTCACCTGCCCTGGCTGTCGGGATTTCTGCTGCGACGCCGACGGCATCTACTTCGACCTTGCCGATCTCATCTACCTGCTTGTCCTGGAGAGCGACCTCCCGGCCGGGCAGACCCGCCCCCGCCGCGGCGACCCGTGCCGCTATCTCGCCAGGGAGGGCTGCATCCTGCCGCGGATGTGCCGCCCCTTTATCTGCACCTGGTATCTCTGCGAACCCCAGATGGACCTGCTCGCGGCCGAACCGATTCCCTTTCAAAAACAGCTTACCGCGGTCCTGCAACTGGTGCGCCGCTGCCGCCAACAACTGCTCGCCCTCCACGAAGGACAAGGCGGCATAAACCGCTAAGCGTCCCCACCCTCCGGCCCCAGCGGCCGCAAGACGATGAGAAGCTGCGGCAGGAGCAGGAGATCGGCCAGCAGCGCCACCACCATCGCAAAACCGGTGAAGAGGCCGAAATAGATGGTGGGGAGAAAGTTTGACAGCACCAGGATCGAAAAACCGCTGGTGATGGTGATGGAGGTATAATACATCGCCCGACCGATACTGCCGTGGCAGCGGCGCATGGTGGCCCGATAGTTGCGGTCGCGGCGAAACTCCCGCTGGAACCGGTGGACGTAATGGATGGTGTCGTCGACGGCGATGCCTATGCTGATCGAGGCAATGGTGATGGTCATCATGTCGAGGGGAATGCCGAGCCAGCCCAGGGTGCCAAGCACCACCGCCACCGGCGCGATGTTGGGGATGGTGGCGATAAGCGCCAGATAGAACGAGCGGAACAAGACCACAAACATCGCCAGGATACCGAGAAAAACCATGCCGATGGTCAGGATCTGCGACCGGAAGAGGCTCTGCAGCATGTTGTTGTAGAGGACAAACATGTTGGTGAAATGGATCTGCGCCGCGTCGAAGCCCATCTCGTCCACCAGAAACGTGCGTATCTTGCCGAGCAGCGCCAGCCGCTCCATGCGCTTTTCTGATTCCACCACCCGCATCGCGAACCGCGCCTGGGGAATATCCCCGGCCACATAGGGCCTGATCAGCAGGTCATTGATCTCCGGCGGGCATTTCTTGTGGAGCAAAGACAACTCGTAGTTTTCGAGCGGAACCCCATCGTTGAGGCGGGTGGCGATCTTGAGGGCGGTGGCGACAGAGAGCACCTCCCCGGTCTCCGGCAGGCCGTCGAGAAAATCATGGATCCGCTCGACCTGTTCCATGGTATAGACATCCGCCGCCCAGGAAACCGGCTCCTCCGCTGTCTCCTGCCCCAAGGAAAGGTCATCATCGAGCAGATCCTGCAGTTCGTCGTCCACCGCATCAGCCCCGTTCGCAGGCTTCTGCTTGAAATCGACGATCAGGTCGAGCGGGGTGGTGCCGCCCAGTTGTCGGTCGATCAGGCTCATCCCCTGAAAGATCTCGGTACTCTCCCGAAAATAATCGATAAAGCGGTTCTCAACCTTCAGACGCCCGATCCCTATCCCGCTCACCACCATCAGGGCAAGACAGAATAAAAGAATCTTCGTGCCATGCCGTTCGGTGAAGCGGGCGAAGATCATGGTGAAGGGGTCTGAGGCATCGGCGCTCTCGGCCGGACCGCCCTTCTTGCCGAGCAGCAGCACCGTGGCCGGAAACAGCAGAAAGGCGATGAGAAAGGAAACCATCAGGCCGATGGTCATCATCTTGCCGAAATCCATCACCGGCCGGATATCGCTGACAAGCAGCGAGGTGAAGGCGACGACGGTGGTCAGGGTGGTATAGAGACACGGCTTGACGATGGTGCGAACCGCTTCCAGGACAAGGGTGCGCTGATCCGCCTCCGGTGAGGCGGCCTGTACCTCGAGATAGCGGACGATCAGGTGAATGGTGAGCGACATGGTGAGGATGATCATCAGCGAGATGAAGTTCGAGGAGATCACCGTCACCCGCCAGTCGACCAGGCCCAGGTAGCCGAGCATGGTCACCACCGCCGCCGCGCAGCAGAAGAGCGAGAGCAGCACCCACCGCAAACGCCGGAAGATGATGGTCAGGGTCACGATCAGGAAGAGGAGGACCCCGCCGCCGAAGACAACCAGGTCGCCCTTGATGAAACTGATCATGTCGGCGACGATCATCGGCACCCCGCCGAGAAAGATCTGCGCCGAGCCCTGATGGCGGTCCCGAATGGCGCGCACCGCCGCCACCAGGCGACTCTCCCGTTCCGTGACCACGGCGAGTTGCTGCCGATAGCGCCGCGACACATCGGCGAGTTCCAGCTCCTCGGCGCCGGTGAGCAGGTTGTCGTATTTTCTCTCCCGCAACTCGTAACGGCGCTTCAGCAACGACCGATAGGTCTCGTCTGCCGGCAAGGTGAGCAGAAGGGTGGTGGTTTTACCGTCCTTGCTGAGCAGGCGCCCCCGATAGAGGGGGTTTTCCTGCATCTCCGCCCGCGCTGCGGGGATATCGGCACCGGACGACTCGAGCTTCCTGACCGTGTCGGCGTCGGCCAGGTCGCCGAGCGAGAGGCCAGAGGTCAGCAGCAACGGAACATCGAGGATGGTGAGCACCGACTGCACACCGGGAAGTTGCCGCAATTCATCCCGCAACGCCTTGATCTCGGCCAGCGACTCGGCGGCAAAGACATCGCCCCTGGGCGTATAGGTAAGCACCAGAACGTCGCTTGCGCCATACCGGTCGACGGTGGCGCGGTGGTAACGCAGGTCGGCGTCGTTCTCCAGCACCAGCGAGTCCCCGGAGGCGTCCAGCTTGAATTTGGGGACCTGGGCGGCGAAGAAGCCGACCACCGCCAGCACCACCAGGATCGTCAGCAGCGGCCGTTCGAGAACCAGCTTGTCATAGATGCGCAGCAGGGGGATTCGCATGATTGATTGTATCCAAGGGTTCGGTCTGTCAAAAAAATGTTCCGGATCGAGATGTTACCATAGCCAGCGCGCGCAGAAAACAAAAGATGGCGACCGCAAAAACTATCCCTGCCGGGCGTCGGCAACGTAATAGGCGACAATGGCGACGGCGATCATGGTCATGCCCGCAAGCGTGGCCGTACTGGGCGATTCATCGGGGAGCAGCGCCCAACTGAGCGCCGCGCCGCAGACCGGGATAATGAATTTCCAGAGGTTGAGCCGCGACACCGAAACCACCGGGTCCTTCAAGAGCACGAACCAGAGCGAAAAAGCCACCGCCGACAACACCGCCAGCCAGAGCAGCGCCCCATAGTAAACCGGTGGTTGCGCAAAGCGCGGCAACCCCTCAAGCGGCAGCGAGATCAGAAAAAGAACGAAGCCGCCGACAAAGATCTGCACCGAATTGAGCAGCACCGGATCGATAGCCCCCCGATCCCTGGCCACCAGGACATTGCCGTAGCCGCTGGCAACCGTGGAGAGGAGCAGCAGGGCAATGCCCCAGAAGGTCCGCAACCCCTCCGGCGAGGCCCAGGGCTCGCGGCTGAGGCTGATCACGGCAACCCCGGCAACACCGAGGGCCAGGCTGAGCAATTTCGACACGGTCAGCGGTTCGTCATCCATGCAGAAATGGGCCAACACCCCTGTCACCAACGGCGCGGTGCCGATGATGATCGCCGCCAGCGCCCCCGAGACCATGGTGATGCCGAGATAGAAAAGACCGTACAGCAGAAAGGTCTGATAAAAGGCGATCTTCGCGATCAGCGCCAGATCGCGGCGGCAGGCGCCGACCACGTCGCGCCGCGGCCAGAAGGGCGCGAGCAGCAGGCCGGAAAGCATGAAGCGCAACCCGGCAAAGGAAAACGGGGTGGCATGGCGGAGACCGATCTTGATCCAGACAAAGGCGGTGGACCAGAGCAGACAGGCGAGGATCGCCAGCAGGGTTGCCGCCAGCGGCGAACGGCGGCCGGCGCCGTGATCACCCATGCTGCTGCCCGATCCGCGCGAACATGCTCACCATGCCGACCCCGAGGGTATGGAGAAGCTCCACGCCCAGATGGCGGTCGGCGGTGCGGTCAAAAAAGATGCCCAGCCGTGATCCAAGGTCATCCTCGGCCCGCCAGTAGCAGATCAGGACCGGCACCTTGGGCAGCGGCGCGAGGATGATGGCGATGTCGGCATCGAAAACCGGCGGCGCCTGTCGGCCGCTGAACATGCCGATAAGGTCCGCGAAGAGATGCGGCTGGGCGTCGGCAAGCCGCTGCAGCACCGCTTCGCAACGCTGCACGAAAAGCGGGTTCCAGGTCTGGCCGTCGGCAAGCTCCCGCATGGAGACCCATTGCCCGACGGGCGCAACGCCCGTGCTCCCCAGCACATACCGCAGCAGCGGCACCGTCACCCAAGGGTTGATATGACACTCGGAGGTCACCGTCCCGTCGACACCGATGAAAAAATCCTTGCCGAGACAGGTGACCGCAAGCCGCCCGCCGACCATCCGCCCCCCCACCACCGGGGCACGCGCGGCCAGATCGATCCCCGCGACCTCCCCCTGCAGGCGCAGAGAGACCTCCTCCATGTTGCGATCCATGGAGGCGCGCGCGCCGCTGCCGCCGTCGCCCAAGGCAGCCGTCTCGGCCGACAGGCAGGGGCAGTCGGCGAGTTGCCTCTCCCCCTTGAGCACCGCCGTGGCAAAGGCCAGGCAGGAAGGGAGATAACACTGCCGGCAGTTGCTCTGCGGCAGGAGTTTATAGATTTCCAGGGGGGTTTTAAATTGCGCCATCACCGACCATCCGCGCCTGCCGTTCGACGATTGCCGAGCTGCTGCAACTGTATGGCAAGCGCCATCTCATGCCGCGCCTCGGCGGCCATCCCCTTGCCGCCATAGGCAACGCCGAGATTGTAATGGCTGTCCGCATGCCCGGGCTCAAGCTCGATCGCCCGCCGCAACAGGGTGATCGCCTCGTCCAACCGGCCAAGGGAAAACAGACTCACCGCCCAATTACAGTAAAGCTCCGCCGACTCCTCGCCGCGCAGAGCAGCGGCCCGGTAGAACTGCACCGCGGCCGGCGAAAGCCCGGCCTGTTCGAGACGGATTGCCTTGCTCACCATCGCCTTGGCGTGGTTCGGATCGTAGCGAAGCGCCGCGTCGATGGCGGCGGAGGCGTCACCCTCCCGCCCGTGCCGAAAATAGAGGCGGCTGAGCAGATAGTGGAGATGGCCGAGGGAGATAGCGGTATCGCTGCCGACCCGTTGCGCGCTTGCCTTGCCGCTGCCGATCACGACACCCGTGCGCAACACCTTCTCCGCCTCCGCATCGCGGCCGCGGGTCATGAGAATCTTGCCGAGGTTCTGATACCCGCCGACCAGTCCGGGCGATTTGGTGACCACGTCCTGCCACAGCGTCAGCTCATCCGCCCAGACCTGATTCCGCTGCCAGGTGAGGAGGCCGCCGGCAACCACCAGCGCGACGAGCAACAGCCGCAGTGCCCACCGAAACCGCGCGCTGCCGCCCGCCACCAACCGATACCCGCCGGCAACCACCGCCAGCGCCAGGAAGGTTGACGGCAGATAGAGCCGGTGCTCGAACATCGGATACAGCGGCAGGAAGGAGGATTCGATCAGCAGGTTGCCGAGGAACCAGAAAATACCAAAGGAGAGCAGCCGCTCGCGCCGATACAGCCAAACGGCCAGGGCCGCAAGCACCGCCAGGCCGACCAGGCAGGCGGCGGTAGTCGGCGGGGCAAAGAGCCCACGCGAAACAACCACGTCATGACAGAGATTGAGCCGCGACGGCAACGGCAGCAAGATGAGGCCAAGATACATGAACAGAACACGTGGCTCCGTCAACAACCGCTCCGGCAAGGTGAAGTCCCAGCGGGCATACCCCGCCTGGATGGCGGCGTAAAAATCGCCGCCGAGGTACAAGGCAGCCAACCCCAGCACCACCGCAACCGCGATGGCGGTCACGGTGAGCAGCCGCCGCCGGTGGCGACGCCAGGACAACCCTTCCAGGAAAAACCATTCGTAGCCGAGGATCATCACCGGCAGCATCGCCGCGTTTTCCTTGCTCGCAAGCGCCAACCCGCCGCAACAGGCACTGAGCGCGAACAACCCGTTTTGCCGTGCCTTACTCCCCGTGGTCAGCCGGGCCAGCGCATAGCACCACAACGACGCCATGAAGAACAGGGCGCTCAGGCTGGCCATCCGCTGGACAAGATAGGTGACCGCGTTGCTCTGCAGGGGGTGCAGCGCCCAGAGCAGGGTCGCCGCCAGGGCAATCTCGCGGGCGCGCGGATAACAGTTCTGGAATACCGGCAGGGTAAGGGTGGTGAGCGACAGTCCGAAAAAAACAAGGGCGGCGGCGGCATGCACCACCACGTTGACCAGATGGAACCCCCACACCTCCCCGCCGCCAAGATAATAGTTCAGGGCAAAGGAGAGATTGGCAAGCCAGCGGTCAGCCGACGGGCCGCTCCCGGCGGCGGCAAGCAAGGCAGGCAACCCCAGGGAATCGATGTGCAAGGCTTCATTGTTGACGATATTGGGCTCGTCGTCGAACACAAACGGCGCCTGCATGCTGTTGCCGTACACCGCGGCAACGGCCAACCCGACCACAAGCACCAGCCCCAGCAACCGCAGGCGGAGGCCGCCTCTTTCAATGAACCCGCCAACGCGCATCACGTTTTCCCGTCAACAGTAACGATAGATTGCCATGCCCCGCGCCATCAGAGCCACGGCGCCAACAAAACAACGCCCAGCCAGCCCGCGGCTTCGCCAAGCTCACAGGCCGCGCCGAGGACGTCGCCGGTGATCCCGCCCAGCGCCTTGTTGCATTTAAAACGCAGCCAGACGGCAGGGAGTTGCGCGCAGAGGATGCCGACCAGGGCCGGCCGCACCGCAAGCGAGAGCAAGGGGAAGAGAAAGAGCAGACCGGCCAGCAGATAGCCTGCCCGCACCTGCCCGACAAAGGCATGGCCGGTGCCGATCTCCCGGGGGTAGCGCGACCCGAAGGCCAGGGAGGCCATGGCCCAGCGGGCGGCCGCCGGCGCCACCAGCAGCCCGACCGCCACCGACGGGGCAAGGATGGGAACCCCGCAACGGGCGGGCACGAGCACCTGTGCCAGGAGCGCGGTCAGGGCCGCCACCTTGATCAGCAACAGTAACACCACCCCGATGACCCCGAAGGCGCCGGTGGCGGAATCCTTCATGATCGCAAGGCGCCGTGCCGGTTCGTGGCTGCCGCCAAGGCCGTCGCAGAGGTCGGCCACCCCGTCGAGGTGCAGCCCGCGGGTGAGCCAGGCCGAGGCCGTCACCGCAAGCACCGCCGCCAGCAGCGGGGTGCCGCCCAGCACCAGCACCGCCCAGGCAATAACCGCCATCATCCCGCCGACCAGCCAGCCGATCAGCGGGAAAAAGGCGCTGCTCCGGGCCAGAAACAGGCCAGACACCCCCACGGGCATCCGCACCGGCAACCGGGTCAGGAAGGCTAAGGCGATCCGCAGGGCATTCCACATCAGGCAATCACCAACCGTTTACGCGCAGAGGGTATGAAAAGGCGATCCCAGGCAGCGCTCACTCCGCTTCGCTGACCCCGGCCTCGCCAAAGGTGGCCATCTCGTTCATGATCTTGAGGCCCGCCTCGACGAGATTCATGGACAACGCCGCGCCGGTTCCCTCGCCCAGCCGCAGTCCGAGATGCAGCAACGGCTCAAGCCCCATGGTGGCAAAAAAGATGCGATGCCCCTGCTCGGCCGACATGTGGCTGAAGAAACAGTAATCCTTGATTTTCTCGTTGAGGCGGATCGCCACCAGCGCGGCGGCGGTGGAGATGAACCCGTCCACCACCACCGGCGTCCGGTTGCGGGCGGCCTCGATGATCGCGCCGCAGATCGCCGCGATCTCAAGCCCGCCCACCGCCGCCAGCGCTTCCACCGGCGAACCCAGACGGCCGCTGTTGACCGCCAGCGCCCTTTCGATCACCGCGATCTTGTTTGCCAGCGCGGCGTCATCGATGCCGGTGCCGCGACCGGTGACATCCTCAACCTTGGCGGGCAGCAGGGCCGCGTACAGGGCGGCGGAGGGGGTGGTGTTGCCGATCCCCATGTCGCCGGTGCCGATGATCTCGGCGCCGTCTTTGATGGCGTCGCGGGCGACCTCCATGCCGGCCGTGATCGCCGCCAGGGCCTCATCCACCGACATGGCCGGTCCTTTTGCCATGTTGTCGGTGCCGCGCCGGACGTTTTTGACGATCAGACCGGCGCCGTTCACCTCCGAGGCGACGCCCACGTCGACCACCCGTACCTCGGCGCCGACATGGTTGGCCAGCACGTTGACCCCGGCGCCGCCGGCGAGGAAGTTCAACACCATCTGCGGCGTCACCTCCTGCGGGAAGGCGCTCACCCCCTCGGCCACCACCCCGTGGTCGCCGGCAAAGGTGAGGATCGTCTTCCGACCCACCCGGGCCTTGATATCCCTCTTGATCGCGCAGGTGCGGGCGGCCAGCCACTCGAGCTTGCCGAGGCTGCCGCGCGGCTTGGTAAGGTTGTCAAGCCTGGCCTGGGCCAAGGCCTCCACCCCGGCGTCGATGGCGGGAATCTCCGCCACCATCTTCTGCAAATCCGCAACACTGTTCATCGTTCACTCCCGTGCATAACCTTCCCACGCCGAGGCCAGCTCGAGCAGGGAGGCTTCAAGTTTGATAAATTCATACATCTCAAGGGTCACCACGCCGCCAAAACAGTGCCGGGCAAGCAGTTCCCCCAATGCCTTACTGACTTCCGCCTGCTCTTTTACCACAGCCTGGTGATCCTTGCCAGCAATGACCCCGTGATAATGCAGATGTCGCGCCTGCGGCAGATATTTCTCCACCTCAGCCCGCCAGTCGTGGCCGTAGCGAAGCAGATGCCCGACATCGAGACAGAAGGAAAAGCCATGCGCCTCTACCCGCGGCGCCACCAGCGCCAACGGATAATCGACGTTCTCGATACATATCCGGCTCCTTTCCGCCCCCACCCTGGCCGCGAGCAAGGCGAGCGACCAGTCGAGGTTGGCAAGCCACTCCTCCTCGTTTATCCCCGGCTCGGCTGGCAGATGCAGGTCGTACCCCTGCACCGCAAGCGGCGCGAGTTCGTCAAGCAACCGCACGATCTCCACGACCCCGGCCCGCCGTTCGTCGGCCGATGCCGCCCCGAGGCGGATATCGGCCGGCAGATGGACGGTATAGGTAAGCCCGGCCGCGTCGGCCATCCCTTTGAGGGCCGCCACATCAACGGGGTGCGGCAAGCCGGACTTGGCGCGGCTTTCGAAGAAAAGAAGCTGCACGTCATCCACCAACCCCGCAAGCCGCCGGACATTGGCAAGCAGATCGGCCGGGATCACGAAGGAGGTCGCGCCCAGCCGCCACGGATAGCTCCTTCGCCGGTACGGCGCCTGCACGTCCATCACCCTG
>JAOUHH010000251.1 GCA_029865195.1 Desulfobulbaceae bacterium | reverse complement strand
GGGTCAGCAGCAACGCCATCCCGCGTTGATCTTGCAAGCGCCGGCGCATCCCCTCACTCCTCCTGCCGAATGCCGCGGGTGGGCAAAACCACCGCCGTCCGGAACTTGATCGGCCGGGTATCGCCGCTGCCGACCAGGAATAGCAGCTCCACCGCGACCCTGGCCGGCAGCCTCCCCTGCGCCGACGCATCGGCCGTGTTCCAGTTATCGTATTCCTCGCCGCCTTCGGCGTAGTAGGTGAAATTCACCCCACACAGGCGGTCGCAAAGGGCATAGCCACGACCGCCCTCCCCCTCCTCGCCCGCCGGTCCCGGCGTATCCTGCCGGTACAGAACGAGCCCCCCGCCCTCCGTTGCCGGTTCCACCGTATAGCGTATCACGGCAGGGCCGCCCGCCCCAAGGGCACCGACAAAGGCCACATGCGCACGGGACCGGAAACGAAGGGTATCCGCCGCCATGCCGTCCGCCACGTCGTCGATGCCGACCAGCGCGGCCTCCCCGGCCGTCGCTTCGGGCTCCGGCGATTCGGGCGGGATCGCCGCCGCCAGATCCTCGCTGATCCGCTCCATGGCGACACGGGCCATCTGGTAGATCTCGGCTTGCTCCCGGGTGGCGCCGATAAGACGGAAGGTGCTGCCATAAGCGGCATAGATGGTGGCCAGGACGGTGCCGAAGATAAAGATGGCCACCAGAATCTCAAGAAGCGTAAAGCCGCGACCACCGGCCGCCACGCGCATCACGCCCACCGCCCGCCGCGTCGCACACCGCCGCCAAATCCCGCCCAAGCCTCCGTCGCCCCGCGCCAATGCACTCATCCGCCGGCATCGAAGCCGAATCTGGTAAGGACATAGCGATACCGCTCCGGCTCGCCCCAACTGACCACCACGTCAACCCCCCGCAACAGGGCCGCAACCTCCGGCGTGGCCCCGGCCACGCTGCGCGGCTCAACCCGCCACCGGTAGCCGGGAAAATCATCGCCAAAGGCACCGCTGTCGTTTGTCGCATCGGCAAGCCCGGCGGCAAGCAATTCCGTCATCTTTTCCTGGGCCAGCAAGGGGGCCGTGGTATAAAAACGCGCCTCGCCGACCAGGGCGGCACTCTGCGTCTGCGAACCGAAGAGGGTGGTGAGGGCAATGGCGATGATCGCCACCGCGACCATCACCTCCAGCAGGGTGAACCCGTCCGTCCGGTGACCGGCAACAACCTTGAGCCTCAACGCGCCTCCTCCATTGCCTGATAGCCGTCGGCTATCCGCACCCTGGCCAGGAACGGGCTGACGAAGAGGGTCACCGTCCGCCCATTCTCTTCGGCCAGATGAATTGCCGAAGGCGAGGCGTAGCCCTTTCTGCTCACGGACACAAAGGGCGCCCCCCCATCCGGGCGGCCCTCGCCCCCCGCCAAGACATCCTTGATCCCGACCCCGCCCGGCAACTGGAACGTCTCGACAGCCTCGCCCTGCTCTTCCCCGCCGCCCTCCCGGGCATACCAGACCCGCCGGTTTTCAAGATCGAAGCAGAGCCGGTAATCGCTGTACTCCCGCACCGCCTTGCCGCGCACCTCCTGAATCATGCCCACCAAGCGGCGGCTGCTGTACATCAGCTGATCGCTGACCAGGGCGGAGCGGAAGCGGGGTACGCTGATCGCCAGCATGATGGCGATCAGGGCCATCACCACCACCAGTTCGATGAGGGTATACCCTTGCTCGCAACGCTGGCGACGGTTCACTCCGCATCCCAGTTGCTGAGGTCGCTGTTCTTCCCTTCGCCGCCCGGTTCGCCGTCGGCGCCGTAGCTCATCAGGCTGTAATCCCCTCTCTCACCCGGACTCAGATAGATGTAATCGTTTCCCCACGGGTCCTTCGGCACCCGCCCCTTTTCCAGATAGCCCCCCTCGCGCCACCCGGCCGGCAGGTTCCCCACCGCCGGGGCAGCCACCAGCGCCTCCAGCCCCTGTTCGGTGGAGGGATAGGCGCCGTTGTCCAGGTAGTACAGCTTAAGCGCGGTCTCCAGGCTCTGGATATCCACCTTGGCTTTCATCCGCCGCGCCTCCTCGGGCCGCCCCATGATCCGGGGGCCCACCATGCCGGCCAGGATCAGCAGGATAACGATGACCACCATCAGCTCAATGAGGGTAAATCCGCGCGCGTTCGAGAGCAGGCGCGCGGGCATATGTACTGTTGCCGGGCATTGCTTGTTCATCATCTCACCGAATCATTTGGTTCATTTCAAAAATAGGCAGGAGAATGGAGATAACGATGAAACCCACCGCGACCCCCATCACCAGAATCATGGCCGGCTCAAGCAGGGCGGTAAAGGCCATGATCCCGGTCTCCACCTCCCGCTCGTAGACATCAGCAACCTTGCCGAGCATACCCTCCAGGTTCCCGCTCTGCTCCCCCACCGACAACATCTGCACCACCATGGGCGGGAACCAGGCGCTCCCGGCCAGCGAGCCGGTCATGCTTTTCCCTTCCCGGATATCCTCGATGGCCTCGTCGATCACCGCCGCCAACAGCCGGTTGTTCACGATATTCCTGACGATCTGCAGGGCGACCAGCAACGAGACGCCGCTCTGCATGAGGCTGGCCAGGGTCCGGCTGAAGCGGGCAAGGGCGATCTTGAGGTTGATCTTCCCCAGAATCGGCAGCCGCAGGAGCAAGCGGTCCCACTGGTGGCCGCCCCGTTCGCTCCGGATAAACCGCCGCACCGCCAAAACGGCCAGCACCGTCAGCAGCAGCAACAACCACCAGTAAGCCTGCAGGAAATGGCTCACCGCCAGCAGGATGATGGTGGGCAACGGCAGGGCCTGCTGCATCTCGACAAAAACCTGGGTGATCTTCGGCACCACGAAGGCAACCAGGGAAAAAAGCACCCCCGCGCCCACCACGGCCATGAAGATGGGATAGGCGAGGGCGGCCCGGACCCGGCTCTGCAGAAACTGCTGCCGCTCGCCAAACTCGGCGAGCCGGTCGAGCACCACATCCAGCGAACCGGAGGCCTCGCCCGCCCGCACCATGTTGACATAGACATTGGAAAACAACTTCGGATGATCGGCCAGGGCGACGGTGAGGCTGTTCCCCTCGTTCACCGACTCCTTGACCTGGGCGACGATCCGCTTCAGGGCCGGATTGTAAATCTGCCGGACCAGCGTATCGAGCGCCCCCACCAAAGGGATACCGGCATTGACCAAGGTGGCCAGCTGGCGGGTAAAGGCATGCAGCTCGTCGCTCTTCACCTTGCGGGAAAAGAATGTCGCCGGCGAGGTCTTGCGGGCGCCGCCAACCTTCTCCCTGGCCGCCGACTCCCTGATCGTCACCGGATAGGCGCCGCCGTTGCGCAGTTTCTGCCGGGCCGCGACCATGCTGTCGGCATCGATAATCCCGGATAAGGATTTCCCCGCCTTATCGAGCGCTGTGTATTCAAATACTGGCATACGCACCATATTCCGGGACCGCGCCCATCAGAGCCTGTCCCGCGAGAAGAATAAAGGAAATTTATAGCACAGGCGACGAGCGTGACGCACGTATAAAAAAGATAGCCACTTCCATGACCGCCGCCCCGAGTCCCGGAAAAATACGCTTCGCCTACAAATTCATCCCGGCGGATGTTGCAAAAGTATACGAACCGGACTACAACCTTAGACAGGCACAAAAGAACCCATTCAACGGGCTACCCCACAAGCTAGAAGGCCTATGCGTTCGCCAATCCCCATTGCCCTCATCTTCAGCCTGCTGCTGGCCCCCCTCTTCGCCGCCGGCAACCTGTGGGCCGCGCCGCCGGTGATCGTCACCGCCGAGCATGAGTCCGGCCTGCTGGGGCTACATCTTGATTATCTCGAAG
>JAOUHH010000250.1 GCA_029865195.1 Desulfobulbaceae bacterium | reverse complement strand
GGCTGGCTCCACCGGTTTTTCAAGGAAACCCGCCACCGGCAGAAAATCGCGGCTGATATCCTTGTCGCTGAAGCTGAAACCGAGGTTGCTCAACCGGTTGACCGCCGAGAGCATCAGCACCGGGATGTGCCCGACCACCGCATCCCCGGCCAACAGCCTGGCCGCCTTGAAGCCGGCCTGGTCGTCGCCTGGAAAGATGACGTCGAGGATGATCAGGTCGGGGTGCAGCTCCTTCACCGTCGCCAGCAAGTTCTCCGTGGACAGCCGCGCCGCAACCTGATGCCCGTTACCCTCCAACACCATGGTCAGACCTTCCACCACATCCGGGTCATCATCGATGATCAATATTCTCGCCATGCCGCTTCCTCCCTTGTATTGCTCATGCCTTCTCGCCGGCCGCTGCCGGTAAAACGACCCTGAAAACCGTGCCACGCCCGACCTCGCTTGCCACCTCGATTTCGGCCCCGAGCAGGCCGACAATCGCCTTGACAATGGCCAGCCCGAGCCCGTCACCTTCGTCATGGTGGCTTGCCGCGGCGGCAGTCCGGTAATATTCGTTGAAGATCTTCCCCATTTCCTCGTCGGCAATGCCGATGCCGTGGTCCTGCACCGCGACGGTCACCCGCCCGTCCGATACGGCCAACGTGACCAGAACCTCACTATCCGGCCGTGAGTACTGCACCGCGTTGACCAGGAGGTTCTGAAACAAGGTGTGCAGGTGCTCCACGGTCCCGCGCACCCGAGCCGTGTCATCGGTCGTTGCAAGCCGCACCGTTATTTGCCGCGCACTCCCAACCGACACCACTTCCTCAACCAGTTCGGCCAGCAGCGGCGCCAGCGCCACCGGCTCAAAAACCTCGCCCACCCGCACCGGGCTTTGCAGGTTGCCGAGCCGGATGATATCGCTGACCATGGCCAGCAAACGATCGCAACGCACGCCGATGCGCTCGACCACCCGGAGCGCCTTCTCCGGCAACGTCCCGGCATAGCCGTCGCGCATGGTGAAGGCGTACCCCCTGATCGCCGCCAGCGGCGCCTTCAGTTCATGGGCACCATGCAACACCGAGGAGGTTTTTTCCCGGCTCATGGCCAGCAACTCGCGGTAACGCGCCTCGATCTCCTCTTCATTGGCGAGAAGACTCTTGCGGATCACCCCGGCAAGGTACCAGCAAAACAGCACGCAGCTGACCAGCACTGCAACCTGCACGCTCAGGATCAACGGCGAGCCGACAATACCCTCGCGATAGGCGGCGCCGAAGATGGTGACCGGGGCAAGCCAGCCGCCAAGCTCCAGAACCAGCGGCAGCAGCGCCAGCCCAAGCCCCAACAGGGCGATGGCCAGGCTCTGCAGCGGCGGGAAATAGAGGGCGACCAGAATGCAGTTGGGCAGCACCAGAAACATCACCGGCGTCTCGACACTGCCAAGCGCATAGGCCACCACACTCAAGGCGAGATAATCACCGACCACCTGGATGAGACAGAGCTGCCGCAACGAAGCGGCATCGCCGCCGCGCCGGCCGACCAACACCTGCAGGCGCCGTCTGGCCAGATGGTTGGCCGCAGCCAGGGCAAGCCCGACCGCGAGGAAACACCCCCCGATCCGCGTCGATTGCCCGAGCAGGGGCAGGAGCCCAGCCATCACCAGGCTTGCGGCGACGAAGAACCAGCGCAGCCGCACCGCCCAGTCGATGCGCCTCGCCATCTCCCGGCAGTGAAGATCATCGACACAGGTTTGTTCGCCCCGCCCGCTCATCACGCCTCCCGCTGCCGGAGTATCTCCTTTACCGCCCCGACCATAGCCTGCCGCAACCCCGGCAACTGCGCCGCCATTGCCGGTGAAAGCGTCTCGCCCATGGATACCGCAAATGGCTGCACCCCGAATACCCACAGGGGTTGGGCATGGCCCAAGGCGGCGGCAAGCTGCATGCCCTCGGCCAGGCCGATGCCGTGGGTCGACACCACGCTCCGGGTCGCCATCTCTTGAACCTTGCCGCCGTCAAGCAGCCGAAACGCGCCGCCGGGCAGCCCAAGCTCGGCGCAATCGACCAGCAGCACCGGGCAGGCAAGCTCCACCAGCCGATGCGCCACGGCCGCGCCGTCAACATCCTCCCACAACTCCGTCGCCACCGGCCCCCCCGCAGCCGCTTGCCATCCCGCAACCAGATGCAACCCCACCGCGTCGTCGGTGCGGTAGCGGTTGCCGACCCCGACGATCACCAGTTCGGGGCGCTCAGACAAAACGCACATCCAGCATATGCACCGAACAGGAGATACAGGGATCGTAGGCGCGGAGCAGCATCTCCATCTTCAACGACAGCTCCTCCTGCCCCATCACCGGCAGCATCGCCGGGACAAAGGCCTTCATGTCCTGCTCGATATTGTTGATGTTCTGGCTGGTGGGGATGATGGCGTTGGCGTCCAGACAGCGGCCGTCGCCATCGAAGCCGTACTCGTGGAAGAGGATCCCGCGCGGCACCTCGGTGGCGCCGCAGCCCCGGCCGGCCACCGGCGTATAGCTCGCCTCCTCTTCGACCAGGCCGCGGTTGAGCAGATCCTCCAGCATCGCCAGGCTGTTATGGGTGCAGTGGACGATCTCCACCATCTGGGCGGTGTTGTTGTGGTAAGGGTTATAACAGGGGGTCTTAAGGCCGAGGGCGTCTGCGGCCTCCTGCGCTTTCGGGTGCAGTTGCTTAAAGTTGTTGTTAACCCGCGCCAGCGCCCCCACCATATAGGAATCCCGGTGCCAGCGCGACCACTTGGAGGTGGAATGGGCGACGGTGAACTCGTTGGTCACTTGCCGGTAGTCGCTCACCGGCACCGCCGTGCCGGTGGCGGAGCCGTACACCTCGCCGTCGTAGAGGGCGTACTCGTCGGGGTGCTTCAATGACACATACTCGGTTTCCCGCTCGTACTCTGGCACCGGCAGGGTCTTGATCAGCTCGAGCATCATCTCCATCTCGGGCACCGATTGGCGCAGGCGGGTATGGATCTCCTCAACCTTGGCCAGGTCAGGGAGTTTGCGCCAGCCGTTGACGGTGTTGGCCACCGGATGCAGGGCCCGGCCGCCGAAGACGGCGGTGTAATCGTTGGCCATCTTCTTGAGCGCCAAGGCGCGCTTGACCAGTTCCGGCTCCCGCTGGGCCAGCGGCAAAATACTGGGGGCGCCGAAATAATCGGGGAGGGCGAGAAAATAGAGATGCAGGGTATGGCTCTGCAAAAACTGCGATTCGTTGAGCATCTTCCGCAGCCTAACGGTCTGGTCGCTGACCGTGACCCCCATCGCCGCCTCCACCGCCTTCAGGGCAGCCAGCTGATGGCCGACGCAGCAGATGCCGCAGATCCGGGAAACGGTCTGCACCACCTCGTGGGGCTGCATCCCCTTGACCAGATTCTCGAAGAAACGGTTGGCCTCGACGATCTCCAGCCGCACCTCTTCCACCTTGCCCTTGTTGGTATCGATGAGGATCGAGCCGTGCCCCTCCACCCGGGTGATGTGCTCGAGACGGATCTTGTAGGTCTTGCTATCGCTCATCGCCGTGCCTCCCCGGCCTTGGGTTCGTTGCTCAGATGCAACCGGTAACGGTTCTGGACCGTGGCAGGGTCGATGCCCTTGGCCGTAAGGAGCTGCCGGTGCGCCTCGACATTGGCGTAGGGAAGCAGCCCCCGGCAACCGTCGCAGAGATGGCCTGCGTTAACGCAGACCGCGTTGCAGCCGCCGTAGGCAATGGGGCCGAAGCAGGCAAGGCCGCGGTCGAAGACGCACTCGTTTTCATTCTTCTTGCACTCGACACAGACGGCGTTGGCCGGGAAAAACGGCTCGCGGCCGGTGAGGAGCGACTTCA
>JAOUHH010000249.1 GCA_029865195.1 Desulfobulbaceae bacterium | reverse complement strand
CGGAGAGGTTGAAAGCGGAGAAGGCGGTGGGCGGCAAAACGGTATCCTTGCGGTTCGGTGCGGTCTGGGCGGTTCAGTGAATGGATTCGGCCGGCAGGGCGCGTTCAATGATCATCGAGGTGTCGAGAACAGGATGCAGAAACCGGCTGCCGATATCGATCTGATCATCTACACCGTGAAGCAGGATATGGAAATCGAAATCCTTGAGCTGGGCATAAAAGGTATCGAAAACCCCCTGCCGGGTGCTGAGCAGGATCCGGCACTCCCGCTGGATATGGTGGAAGTTGGCAAAATGCTGAATGATCATGAAAAAGCAGACCGCGGAAAGGTAATGGGTGACGGGGAGCAGGTGCAGGCCGGGATAAAAGGTCATCACCTGGATCTGCCCTGCCGTCTCGTCAAAGCTGAAGGTCAGCGAGCAGGAGATATCCAGCCCCGTTTTTTTTTCATAGACGAAATATTCAAGCTGTGGCCCGTCGATGGTGAAGTCGAGACCGAAGCGGTCAAAAAAATCCGGCAGGTGCGCGGACAAAAACGCGGTCGCCAGGGCGGGCAATTGGTTGTTGATGGCGGGTCTCCTTGCTGGCGCCGTGGGCAAGAGGCGGTAGGGTGGTTGCGGCCGATTTGTATTTGATTGTTTTTGCAATCTTTTTAGAGTGTAGCGCTGTTGCTCGGCTACTGTCAATGGTGAAGATGGGGCACGGCGCCTGCCGCGTCGGCACATCAGTGCCACCACCGGACGGAAGTGGTGGAAGCGCAACGGGGCCGGCCGACCGTTTTCTTTCCGGCCCCGTGCCCGTCGGGGAGGTGGGCTAGGATGCCTGTGCGCGGGAGGCGGCGGCCAGCAGGTCAAGGGATAACGCCTCGGCGACCTTGATCCCGTCCACCGCCGAGGAGAGGATGCCGCCGGCATAGCCCGCCCCTTCGCCGGTGGGGTACAGCCCACGGGTGTTGACGCTCTGCAGGGTGGTGTCGTCGCGGGTGATGCGCAGCGGCGACGAGGTGCGCGACTCGATGCCGGTGAGCACGGCGTCATCCAGGTCAAAGCCCTTGATCTGTTTGGCAAAGGCGGGCAGCGCCTCGCGGATGGCGGCGATCACGTAGTCGGGCAGCGCCTGGCTCAGATCGCAGGGGTGGACGCCGGGGGTGTAGGAGGGCTTTACCGAGCCCCAGGCGGTAGAGGGGCGGCCGGCCAGGAAGTCGCCCACCCGCTGCCCCGGCGCCTGGTAGTTGGCGCCGCCCAGTTCGAAGGCGCGCGCCTCCCAGAAACGCTGGAACTCCATGCCGGCCAGCGGCCCGCCCGGATAATCCGCCGGCGAGATCCCCACCACGATGCCGCTGTTGGCGTTGCGCTCCTTGCGCGAATACTGGCTCATGCCGTTGGTCACCACCCGCCCCGGTTCCGAGGTGGCGGCGACCACGGTGCCGCCGGGGCACATGCAGAAGCTGTACACCGAGCGGCCGTTTGCGGCGTGGTGGACCAGCTTGTAGTCGGCGGCGCCGAGCAGCGGGTTGCCGGCGTTTTTGCCGTGACGGCTGCGGTCGATGAGCGATTGGGGATGCTCGATGCGCAGGCCGATGGAGAAGGGCTTCGCCTCCATGAAGACCCCGCGCCGGTGCAGCATCTCGAAGGTGTCGCGGGCGCTGTGGCCGATGGCCACCACCAGATGGCTGGCGGCGATCCGTTCGCCGTTGGCCAGCACCACCCCGCGCACCGCCCCGTTTTCGATCTCGATATCCTCAACCCGGCTCCGGAAGCGGATCTCGCCGCCCAGGGCCTGGATCTCGGCGCGCATCTTCTCGACCATCCCCACCAGTTTATAGGTGCCGATGTGCGGCTTGCTCACGTAGAGGATCTCCGCCGGCGCCCCGGCCTTCACGAACTCGGTGAGCACCTTGCGGCCGTAGTGCTTGGGGTCCTTGATCTGGGTGTGCAGCTTGCCGTCGGAAAAGGTGCCGGCCCCGCCCTCGCCGAACTGGACATTGGATTCCGGGTCGAGGATGCCCTTGCGCCAGAGGTCAAAGGTGTCCTTGGTCCGTTCCCGCACCTGCTTGCCGCGTTCGAGAAGCAGCGGCTTAAATCCGGCCTGGGCGAGGATCAGGGCGGCAAAGAGGCCGGAGGGGCCCATGCCGATGATCACCGGCCGAAGGGGCAGCGGTGTTGCCGGGGCGCGGGCCACCACGTGGTAGGAGGTGTCCGGGGCCGGTTTCAGGTGCGGGTCGCCGGCAAAGCGGGCCAGCAGCCCGGCCTCGTCGGCCACCTCGATCTCCAGGGTGTAGATGAAGACGATGGCGTGGGATTTTCGGGCGTCAACCCCCCGCCGGAAGATGGTGTAGCCCTTGAGCTCGCCAGCCGGGATACCGAGGCGGGCGATGATCGCCGCCGCAAGGTCGGCTTCTTCATGGTCGAGGGGGAGTCTGATTTCCGTAAGTCGCAGCATGGCAGATGGTCTGGTTGGGGTTGTGGCCGTTGATTTTGCGCCTTAAAATACCCGCTGGGCAGCTTTCTGGCTACTGCAATCGAGTCGCGTCGGCTGGAAAGAGTTGCGAGCCGCGGTCTGCCCGGGCGCTCACGGTTGACGCTGGCCGGGGCAAGGGGGTATTATTCGCAGACCATGGCGCGGCACCATGCCTGCCATCACTTTCACCCGTGGGTAGCTATGGGCTTCTGGCAACAACAGTGGAAGAGGGTTCTTGGCGCCACCAGCGAGGTGGACCTCACCTTTTTGCTGTTGCGGGTTTTCAGCCTTGCCGGCGGTCTTGTCTGGTTTTTGATCGGCCATCTCTCGCCGGCGGAGAAGGGGATTCTGCTCAAGGCCCTCGGCGCCTTCACCCTCTACGGCCTGCTCTGTTACCTGGTCATCTTCTTCCGGCCGGCGCGGCTGCGGCAGGTCTATCTCGCCTCGCTGTTTCTCGACCTGCTCTTCCTCTCCAGCCTGGTGCATGCCGAGACCAGTTTTGAAAGCAGCTTCTTTCTCGGCTACTACCTGCTCATCTGTCTGCATACCGTCTATTTCGGGCTGGGCTTCGGCCTGCTGGTCGCGCTCTTGGCCACCCTCTGTTACTACCTCAGCATCCTGCCCTTGCTCGCCCAGATCCAATGGACCGATCTCGCCATCCGCATCGGGTTTTTCTTCTTCATCACCGTGCCGGTGGGCTTGCTCACCGAAAAGGTGAAGCGCGACAAGGACAAGGTCGAGCATTTCAACCGCACCCTGGAGGAGATGGTGGCGCAGCGGACCAGGAAGATCGGCTCCCTGCTCGGGCAGGAGCGCTATCTGCGCAACATCCTGGATACCGTCGCCCGGATCAACAAGCTGCTGATCACCTCGCCCAGCCTGGAAAGTCTGCTGGCGGCATCCTGCGAGCGGTTCGCGCTGCACGGCCATTATGATTTCTGCTGGATAGGCCTGCTGGCGGATAATCGCATCGAAACGGTCTATGCCCCGGCTGCCGCTGCCGACCAGCTTCTCCCCCCGCCCTATGATCCCCACGACAAGGCCGGTGTGTTTTACCGGAGCCCCACGGCCCGCTGCATCCGCGAGAACCGGACCGTGATCATCGGCAACGACCGGAAAACAGTGGATGCCACCCCCTGGCGTAACCCCGGTGAGGCGCGCGGCTTCCAGGCGGTGATCAGCCTGCCGCTCCGGGCCCGGCAGGCTGGGGAGCCTCTTGGCGTTTTGACCATCTACACCTGGCGCCCGGAAGGCTTTGAACTGGAAGAAAAAGAGATGCTGGACGAGCTGGCGGGCGACATCGGCTTTGCCATCGATTCCTTCCGGCAGCGGGAGTCGGTGGGCAAGCTCACCGCCGAACGCACCGCCAACTACGAGGAGACGATCTT
>JAOUHH010000029.1 GCA_029865195.1 Desulfobulbaceae bacterium | reverse complement strand
TCCTAGGCAGAGTGAATGGGAAATTGTTAATCTCTCTTTATAAAAATAATCGGGCGCGCGGTCAACGAAGAGTTTTCGGCGGCCCCGGCGGCGGGTGGCGCCACGGGTCTTATGCCGGGCCGTCTGCGCCGGCCGCGCTCAGCAGGATTCCCTCCAGCAGGCCGCCGTCGCTGACGGTTAAGCAAGGTGACGGCAGCGCCCTGAGCAGCGAAAGAAAAATCATTAGCCCGCCGAGGATGATCTCGCCGCGGCCGTCGCCAAGCCCCGGCAACCGGTTGCGCTCAATGCCGGTCAGGCGGCAAAGTCGTGCCAGGATCGTGTCGAGGGTGTCGCCGGCAAGGCGGTGGTCCTGGATGCGGTCGCCGTCGTAGGCGCTCAGGTTGCAGTCGAGGGCGGCCAGGGCGGTGGCGGTGCCGCCGATGCCGACCACGGTTTTGGGCAACGGCGCCATGGCCGCGAGGGCGGGGATCATCACCTCGTCGATGTGGGCGGCCATGGCGGCGAGTTCCCGGGCAGCGGGCGGTTCGGCGTGCAGGAAGGACTCGCTGAGGTGCACCGCCCCCAGCGGCAGGCTGACCGAGGCCGTGATGACCGGTCCGTTCGGGCTGTCGGTAGCGACCAGCAGTTCGCTGCTGCCGCCACCGACATCGGCGAGCAGCAGCGGTTCCGGGGTCCGAGCCCGCATGGCGGCGTAGGCGCCGATGCCGCTCAGGCGCGCCTCCTCTTCGCCGTCGATGACCTCGGCGGCCTGGCCGAGGATGACCGCTGCCTCGCGTAAAAATTCCTCCCGGTTGGCGGCGGCGCGCAGGGCGGCGGTGCCGCAGATCCGCACCGCCGTCGGTCGATGGCGGTCAAGGAGGGCGCGGTAGCCGGCAAGTGTAGCCAGCGCCCGCCGGATCGCCTGTTCACTGAGGCGGCCGGTGCGGTGGAGGGCCTCGCCCAGCCGGACGGCGTGCAGCTGCTTGACCACCGGCTCGATGCGGCCGTCATGGAGGCGGGCGATGATCAGCCGGAAGGTGTTGGAGCCCAGGTCAACCCCGGCGTACAAGCGGTTTGCCGTTGCCTCGGAGGCGGGAATCCGGTAGAGTCGGTCAGGCTTAGTGATCATCTTTATCATTCCCGGCCCCCGTGTCGGCTTGCAGGTCGGCAGGGGGTGCCTGACCCGTCGAGGATTCCGTCGTGTTGCTCACCATCAATCCAGATAACCCGCAGCCGCGCCTGATCAGTCAGGTGGTAGACGTGATCCGACAGGGGGGGGTGATCTGCTATCCCACCGACACCGTCTACGGCATCGGCTGCGATATCTTCAGCCAGAAGGCGGTCAAGCGGGTCCACCAAATAAAAAGAAGGCCACAGCACAAGCCTTGCAGCTTCATGTGCCATAGCCTCAAGGAGGTCAGCGATTACTGTCAGATCTCCAACACCGCTTACCGCCTGATGCGCCGGAACCTGCCCGGCGCCTATACCTTTGTCCTGCCGGCGATGAAGATCGTGCCGAAGATCATGCTCTCCAAGCAGAAGACCGCCGGTATCCGGGTGCCCGAGAACAACATCTGCCTGGCCCTGATCGAAAGGCTCGGCAACCCCATCCTCAACACCAGCGCCATCATCGACGAAAACGAAGAGCCGCTTACCCACGCATATGAAATCGAGGAGCGGCTCGGCAATCTGGTCGATCTGGTTATTGACGGCGGTCCGGTCTATCCCGCGCCTTCAAGCGTGTTGTCGCTGGTGGGCGACACGGTGGAGGTGTTGCGCGAAGGCAAGGGGGACGTCAGTCGTTTTTTTTGACCAGCGGCTCCTTCAGGGATTTGCTCATCGTGAAGTGCAAGGTCTTCCGCGGCGGGATGTTCATGACCTTGCCGGTCTTGGGGTTCTTGGTGGAACGGGCCTTGCGCTGGCGCACGCAGAAGCTGCCGAACCCGCGGATCTCGACCCGCCGTCCCTCGGCCAGGGCATCACTGATTGAATCGATAATTATATCAATGGCTTGCCCGATATCCTTTTTCAGGTAGCCGTCCATCTGCTCGGTAACCGCCGCGATTAAATCCTTTTTCAACATATTCGTCTCTATCCTTCAAATGCCGCCTTACCGGGGCATGGCCCATTGGTAGGCAAGGACCGGGTAGTGGTTCAGTATGGTGTTGAGTATCGAGCCTGCGGCATCCCCCTGCGTGAAGAAGTGCAGCAGATCGAATTCATCCGGTTCCGGGTAAATGAGGCGTGGCTCCTTCGCATCGAGTCCTGCCAGGGATGCCGCCTTGTCGATGGCGTCGGTAAAGTTGCCCATGGTGTCGACGAGGCCGAAGGCCAGTGCCTGCTCGCCGGAGAAGATGCGCCCGTCGGCCAGGCCGCGCACCGCCTCTTCCTCCAGCTTGCGTTGTTGCGCCACCGCCTTGACGAACTGGCCGTGGACGTTGTCGATCAGGGCCTGCAGAAAGGCCCGTTCCTCCTTGGACAGCGGCCGGTCGGAGGCGCCGATGTCTTTCAGGGCGCCGCTCTTCACCACCTCGTTCTTGTAGCCGATCTTGTCGAACAGCTCCTGCAGGTTGGCGAATTTGAAGATCACGCCGATGCTGCCGGTGATGGT
Organism: Desulfobulbaceae bacterium; assembly: GCA_029865195.1. GTDB lineage: Bacteria > Desulfobacterota > Desulfobulbia > Desulfobulbales > UBA5123 > UBA5123. The sequence continues at coordinate 12,569 of JAOUHH010000029.1, read as the reverse complement.
GCCGGGGTTGGCGTAAATCTCCCTGGCGCCGAGGGCGGCATAGTAGCCGCCGGAGGCAGCCACCGAGCCCATGGAGGCGATAACCGGCTTGACCTGGTCGGTGCGCCGGATCTCGTCGTACAGTTCCTGGGAGGCGCCCACCGCCCCGCCGGGGCTGTCGATCCGGACGATGACCGCCTTGACCTTGTCGTCGTTGCGGAAGGCGGTGAGTTCCTCGATGGACTCCTCGGCGGAGACGATGACCCCCTTGACCTCAAGGATGCCGATGCCGTCCTGGTTGCTGAACAGCTCGCCGTGGTCGGACGCGACCATCCGGCCAAGAAAAAAGGTTATTCCGCCCCAGAACATCAGAAAGATTCCGCTCAGGATGAAGAATCCGAAGAGGACGGGATGATCTTGGCGAAATAACCTTTTGGTCATGGCCGTGCTGGCGGGATGCGGCGCAAGAAGCCTTGCGGCTTACTCGGCGTCGCTGCCCCGGTTTTCCATCTCTTCCTTGAGCAGGTCACCAAGGGTGGACGGGCCGCTGGCGGCCTGTTTCTGCTTGTAGTCGGCATAGTTGCCGGCATCGGAATCGTTGGTCAGGGCCTTGATGGAAAGGCCGATCTTGCGATCCTTGGCGGAAACGTTGATGACCTTGGTCTCGATGGAGTCGCCGACGTTGTACATGCCAACCGGGGTCTCGATCTTCTCCTTGCTGATCTCGGAGACATGCACCAGCCCTTCGATGCCTTCCTCCACCTCGACAAAGATGCCGAAGTCGGTGACGTTGGTGATCTTGCCGGTGATGGTGGAGCCAAGGGGGTATTTCTCAACGGTCTCCTGCCACGGATCGGGCTCAAGCTGCTTGATGCCCAGAGAGAAGCGCTCGTTCTCCTGATCGATCTTCAGAACAACGGCCTGGATGGTCTGGCCCTTGGTGAATTTCTCGGAGGGATGCTTGATCCGCTCGGTCCAGGAGAGGTCGGAGACATGGATGAGGCCGTCGATGCCTTCCTCGATGCCGATGAAGATGCCGAAGTCGGTGATGTTCTTGACCTTGCCCTCGATGATGGAGCCCACCGGATAGTGCTCGGCGACCACATCCCAGGGGTTGGGCTGCAGCTGCTTCATGCCCAGGGAGATGCGCTTGGCATCCTTGTCGATGTTGAGGATCATGATCTCGACCTCGTCGCCGACGGAAACCAGCTTGGATGGATGACGGGTCTTCTTGGACCAGGCCATCTCGGAGATGTGGATCAACCCCTCGACGCCTTCCTCCAGCTCGGCGAAGACACCGTAGTCGGTGATGCTGACCACCTTGCCGGTGGACTTGGCGCCGACCGGATAGCGCTCCTCGACCGTGGACCACGGATCGGCTTTCAGCTGCTTGACGCCCAGGGATACCTTGTCGGTCTCCTTGTCGTACTTGAGAACCTTGACCTGGATATCCTCGCCGACCTTGAAGAGCTTGGAGGGGTGTGCCACCCGGCCCCAGGAGAGGTCGGTGATGTGGCAGAGGCCGTCCATGCCGCCCAGGTCGATGAAGATACCGTAGTCGGTGATGTTGGTGATGGTGCCGTCGATGATCGAACCCTCGGCGAGGTTGGCGCGCATCTCCTCACGCTTGGATTTGCGCTCCTCTTCGAGGATGGCGCGGCGGGAGATGACGACGTTGTTGCGCTTGCGGTTATACTTGAGGATCTTGAAGTCGAAGGACTCGCCGATGAGGGCATCCAGATCCTTGACCGGGCGCAGGTCGATCTGCGAATAGGGAAGGAATGCGGGTACGCCGATGTCGACCGACAGGCCGCCTTTGACGCGGTTGTCGATGCGGCCGAGGATGGTGCCGTCCGCTTCCTGGATCTTGGCGATATCTTCCCAAACCTTGATACCGATCGCTTTTTCGCGGGACAGGCGCAGGCCGCCGTCCGCTTCCCGTTTTTCCACAAACACGTCAAAGACGTCGCCGACCTTGACCTCGATCTGTCCGTCCTCGGTCTTGAATTCGGACAGGGAGATTTCGCTCTCCGATTTGTCGCCGATATCGACGATGGCAAAGTTGTCGGTTACCTCGATGACGGTGCCGACGGCGACATCTCCCTCGTTGACGACTGGGGAGCATTCTTCAAACAGTTGAGCGAAGCTCATGCTTTCGGTTTGTGTGGCGGTTGCTTTGGTCATGGTTGTGGTTTCTTGTTTGGATGATGGTTAAATGGTTAATAAAACGTCCTCTGCCAATACTGCAAGGCCATTTATATAGCAGATAGCCTGGAGAAATACAACACTTTTGCAATACTTTCTTTCGGGGGGGGTGAAAGGCGGGTTGGCGAGGCGGGAGAAGCGGTTGCGGGTCGGTTGTCACTCGTCGATGACGATGCGGTCGCGGCCGGCGGCCTTGGCTCGGTAGAGGGCCTTGTCGGCTCGGCTGATCAGATCCTTGAGGTCGTTTTCGCGGGGCTGGTCGGGGCGGCGGATGAAACGGGCCAGGCCGATGCTGAAGCTGGTGGTGCCGCGACAGGGGCAGTGCTGGACAAAGTTGTCGTGCAGGCGGGTGGCGGCCCGTTGTGCTTCGTTAAGTTCGGTCTGGGGCAGGATGACGGCGAATTCGTCGCCGCCGAAACGGAAGGCGGAGTCGACGTTTTCCCGCAGGTTCTGCCGGAGCAGGCTGCCTACGCAGCGGAGGAGATCGTCGCCGTCCTGGTGGCCGTAGGTGTCGTTGTAATCCTTAAAGAGGTCGACGTCGAGCAGGGCGAGGAAGAGGGGGTAGCCCTGCCGGTCGGCGCGGTACGCCTCCTCCTTGATCTTTTCGTCGAAGGAGCGGCGGTTGTAGAGATCGGTGAGCGGGTCGCGGGTGGAGAGGTATTCCAGTTCACGGATGATCTTCTGCTCCCGGAAGATGCGGTTGATCTTGGCCTCCAGTTCGTCGGAGTTGAACGGCTTGGAGATGAAGTCGCTGGCCCCGGCCTTGATCACGTCGGTGTACGAGAAGGTGCCGGTGTGGCCGGTGACGACGATGACGCCGATGTTGGCGTGCTTCTCCTTGATCCGCTGGAGGAGCTGCATCCCGTCCATCTTGGGCATGATCATGTCGGTGATGACGATGGCGAACTCGTTGGCGTCGATCTTCTGCAACGCCTCGTGGCCGTTGCCGGCCGCCTCGAATTCATACCCGAAGGAGGCGAGGAAGATCCCCAGCAGTTCCAGGATCAACGGGTCGTCGTCAACGATCAGGAGGCGTTGATGGTTGACGGCGGGGCCGAGGGTGGGTTTATGGTTTGCGAGCGAGGTAGTCATTAATGATCCTGGCGTGGTCAAAGACGAGCGGGGGCATTTCCCCCACCCTGAATATCTCGGCGCGGCGGGCGTCGTCGCCCCCGTGCGGCCTACCCTCGCCCCTGGCGATGTAGACGGTGCTGATCGTGTGCTGCCGGGCGTCACGGCCCGGGTCGGAGTAAGTGTGCATCTGCGCGAGCAGCTCGACGGCAAGGCCCGTTTCCTCAAGCGCCTCCCGCCGTGCCGCCTCTTCCAGGGATTCGCCGTAGTCGACGAAGCCGCCGGGCAGAGCCCAGCCGTGCGGCGGGTTTTTCCGTTCGATGAGGACGATGCCGCCGTCGATCTCGATGATCACGTCCACGGTGGGCGCGGGGTTGCGTCGCGGCAGATCGGCATTGCAGTTGGGGCAGCGCATGGCGTCTCGTTAGGCGGCGCGTCTAGGCGGCGACGGCGCAGAGATCGCGGATCGCCAGCCAGTTGTCCACCGCCGGCAGCCGGTGGCGGCCCCGGTTCCACGGTTGGTTGTAAACGTAGGGCGAAAGCCCTTCCGCGGCGAGGCGGATGCAGGTCTCGGCCCGGTCGTCGATAAAGTATTGCAGCCCCATCTTGCGGATGTGTTCGCCCTTGCCGTCGTGCTCGCCCATCGCCACCAGCCGCATGGTTTTGGCGGCGTGCGGGGCGAGTTTTGCTTCGAGCCACTCCTTGATCGGCCGGTGCTGGGGCCTGGCGGTGATAAAGGTGAGCGGCGCCGTTGCCGCCAGTTCGTTTAGAACCTCGATGGCGTTGGGCATGGCTTCCAGGCCGTGGCCGATGGGGTCGGTGAGCAGGTGGCCGAATATTTCCTCCACCTTGCGGGGCGGGATGTCCAGGCAATCCTCGACCTGAAAGGCGGTGATCTCGGCCGGGTCGATCTCGCCCAGGCCGTATTGGTCCCGCGCCAGGCGGATGAAGGCGCCGGCGGTGTCGGCAACCACGCCGTCGATGTCGAAGCCGAGGCGGCGGGGGGGTATTTTCTCGGTCATTGCTGTTCGCTCTTTCTGGTTGTTGCTCTTCTCGCGCGGGCGGCCCATGTAGTCGCGGTTCCTTAACATAATAGACGGCAGGATGCGGCAATGGCAATTTTAAAGTTTGCCCTGCGACATTTAGTGCCGGTTGCGGAGACGGTTCAGGCTTTTCTTGACAAACGCTGGCAAGAGGGGCATATAACGCAGATACTTTTTCATATATATTATTGGAGCGCGCATTCGTAATGAAACTTCCCCCATTGAAGATAGGTCCTTTCACCGCCGCCATCCCCCTGGTTCAGGGCGGCATGTCCATCCGTGTTTCCACCTCGGCGCTGGCGGCACCGGTCGCCGACTGCGGCGGCATCGGCACCATCGGCGGCTCGGCCATCCCGGTCGAGGAGCTGCAGGCTGACATCCGTAAGGCCAAGAGCATGACCAAGGGCGTGGTGGCGGTGAACATCATGTACGCCATGAAGAATTTCCACAACCTGGTGATGGGCTCCATCGAGGCGGGCGTCGACATGATCGTCACCGGCGCCGGCTTTTCCCGCGACATCTTCAAGATCGGCAGGGAAACCAACACCCCCATCGTCTCCATCGTCTCCTCGCCCTCCTTCGCCAAGCTGGCCGAAAAGATGGGCGCGGCCGCGATCGTCGTCGAGGCCAAGGAGGCGGGTGGCCATCTCGGGACCGATGTCGCCCTGCGCGACCTCTTCCCCGAGGTGCGCAAGGTTGTCACCAAGGTGCCCCTGATCGCCGCCGGCGGTATCACCAACGGCTTCGAGATGGCCGAGATGATGGACAAATACGGTGCCGACGGCGTCCAGATCGCCACCCGCTTCGTGATGACCGAGGAGTGCTCGGTGGGCTACGCCTTCAAGAAGGCGATGCTCGACGCCACCAAGGACGACATTACCCTGATCCATTCGCCGGTGGGCCTGCCGGGCCGGGCCCTGAAAACGCCCTTCGTCAAGCGGATGCTCGCCAGGGAAGACCTGAAGACCAAGACCTGCGAGTACAAGTGTCTGAAGAAGTGCGACCACTTCTACTGTATCAGCGAGCGGCTGATGAGGGCCAGCGAGGGCAATTTTGAAGAGGGGTTGTTCTTCTCCGGCGAGAACGTCGACAAGCTCCACGACATCCTGACTGTCAAGCAGGTCTTCGACCAGTTTGTCACCCAGGCCGAGTCCGTGTACAAAGAGTCTTCCGCACCCTATCGTTCCTAGAACATATCCGGCGGCGGCATTATCGCCGCCGCCAGGTATCCGTTATCCTTATGTCTCACAACGACAGCAGCGTGACCGACAAGCAGCGGCCCGAGCCGGTGGTCATCCCCCGGGCCGAGCATAACATCTCCCGGCAGAATATCGACCGGGAGGCGCTCAAGGTTCTCTACCGGCTGCGCGATGCGGGCCATGCCGCCTATCTGGTTGGCGGCGGCGTCCGTGATCTCTATCTCGGCAAGACCCCCAAGGATTTCGATATCAGCACCGACGCCCACCCCGGCGAGCTGCGCAAGATCTTCAAGAACAGCCGCATCATCGGCCGCCGCTTCCGGCTGGTGCAGGTCTTTTTCCGGCCCGACAAGATCATCGAGGTCTCCACCTTCCGCTGCAGCAGCGAGTATGACCTCGACGGCGAGGAGGAGGTGCTTGCCGCCAACAACACCTTCGGCTCCCCTGTGGAGGACGCCTTCCGCCGCGATCTGACCATCAACGCCCTCTTCTATGAGATAGAAACCTTTTCGATCATCGATTACGTGGGTGGGGTCGCCGATCTCAACGACAAGATCGTCCGCATCGTCGGCGATCCGGACCGGCGGATTATCCGCGACCCGGTGCGGATGCTGCGCGCCATCCGTCATGCCGCCCGCAGCAACTTCACCATCGAGCCGGCCACCTGGGCGGCGATCGTCAAGCACCGCGACAAGCTCACCCTCTGCCCCGACTCCCGCATCCGCGACGAGTTTTTCAAGGATCTGCGCGGCGGCGCCAGTCGCGCCTGGGCGGAACTGGCCCTGGACAGCGGCATCTTCTTCGTGCTGCTGCCCTTTTACCAGGCCTGCCTTACCGGGCCCGAGAACGCGGGCAACCGGGAGCGGCTGCTGCGGCTCCTGGCGGTCTGCGACCGGTTGCACGGCGAGGGCACCCAGTTGCCGGAGGAGATGCTCTTCGCGCTGCTGCTCTTGGTCTGGGCCGAGGCGGAGATGGGGCTTGCCGGCGAGCCGCTCAAGGGGCCGCAGGCCTTTGCCTTCTCCCGCGAGCTGCGGGCGGCGCTGGATGCGAACCTGGCCGATCTGAATATCAAGCGGGCAACCCGCGAGGTGCTCACCAGCCTGCTGGTGAACCTGCCGGTCTGCCGGCAGTGCGGCGGTGACGGCAAGTGGCCGAAATGGCTGCAGAAAAAGAGTTATTTTCGCGAGGTGTCGCAGTTTTACGCCCTCTGCCTCGAGGCGGAAGTCGGCCAGAAGGCCGAGGTGGCCTTTGTCGAAAAGGAACACCGGGGCGAGCCGCAGCGCCGGCCCTCCCGGAAGCGCTCCGGCGGCCAGCGGTCCAGCCGGCAACCCGCCTTTGCCAAAGGCGGCATCTTCGGCCTGAAAAAATGAACGCCTATTCCCCCGCCGACATCGAGGACCTGCGCAAACTGCCGCTGGCCGAGCTGATGACCCGCGCCTTGCAGGCCAAGGTCGCGCACCGGGGCGACGCCTTTTCCCTCTGCAGCATCATCAACGCCAAGTCCGGCAAGTGCAGCGAGGATTGCCGCTTCTGCGTGCAGTCCGGCCATTACGATACCGATGCGCCGGTCTACCCCCTGCAGGATGAAGCCGCGGTGCTCGCGGCGGCGGCCGAGGCGAAACGGATCGGCGCCGAGCATTTCTCCATCGTCACCAGCGGCCGGGGGCTGGTCGGCAAGGATCTGGAGCGGGTGATCGACCTGGTCGGCAAGATCCGCGACAAGGTCGGCATCAAGGTCTGCGCCTCGCTGGGCATCCTCTCCCGCCGCGATCTCGAACGGCTGCGGGAGGCGGGGCTCTGTCGCTATCACCACAACCTCGAAACCTCCAAGGAGTTTTTCGAGCAGGTGGTTTCCACCCACACCTTTGCCGAGCGGGTCGAGACCATTGTCGCCGCCCGCGAGGCCGGCCTGGAGGTCTGCGCCGGCGGCATCTTCGGCCTCGGCGAAAGCGAGGACGACCGCATCTCCATGGCGCAAACCCTGCGCGATCTCAAGGTCGATTCGGTGCCGATCAACATCCTCATCCCGCTTCCCGGCACGCCGATGGCCGGGGTCGAGCCGCTGCCGGTGGCGGAGATCCTCCGCAGCATTGCCCTCTACCGGCTGATCTTCCCCGAACTGCCCATCCGCCTCGCCGCCGGCCGCGAAACCGCCCTTACCGATTTCCTGAGCAGCGCGCTCTTGGCCGGTGCCGACGGGATGATGATCGGCGGCTACCTCACCCAGCGTGGCCGCGCCCCCGAGGCCGACCACCGCCTGGTGGCGGAGATCAAGCGGATATGGCGCGGCTGAGCGACTGGCTGAACGAGCGGCGCGCAAGCGGCGCTCTGCGTGAGCTGCGGCCGGTGGATCGGCTGAGCGACGGCCGCATCCGTCTCAGTAATCTTCCCGGTTCGCCGCCGCTTCTCGATTTCTCCTCCAACGACTATCTGGCCCTCTCTGCGCATCCGGCGCTCATCGAAAGCGGCCGGCGCGCATTGGCCGAGTTCGGCACCGGCTCCGGCGCGGCGCGGCTGATGAGCGGCGATCTGGTCATCCATCATCAACTGGAGGCGGCGGTGGCGAGCCTCAAGGGCAAGGAGGCGGCGCTACTGTTCGGCTCCGGCTTCATGGCCAACGCCGGGGTGATCCCGGCGCTGGTGGGGCGGGGCGACGCCCTCTTTATCGACCGGCTGGATCACGCCAGCATCTACGACGGCTGTAGGCTCTCCGGGGCCACCCTGCACCGTTTCCGGCATAACGATCTAGCCCACCTCGAAGAACTCCTGCAAAAAAATCCCGCCACCGGCCAAACCCTGGTGGTGGTGGAATCCATCTACAGCATGGATGGCGACCGCTGCCCGCTGGCCGAACTGGTTGCCTTGCGCAAGCGCTACGGCTTTCTGCTGATGGTGGATGAGGCGCACGCCACCGGCCTGTTCGGCCCTAACGGCGGCGGGGTGGTGGAAGCGGATGGGGTGGGCGAAGAGGTCGATCTGGTGATGGGCACCTTCGGCAAGGCCTTGGGCAGTTACGGCGCCTACATTGCCTGCAGCCAGGAGATGGTCGACTATCTGGTCAACCGGGCGAGGAGCTTCATCTACTCGACGGCGCTGCCCCCGGCGGTGGTGGCGGCCTCGCTTGCGGCCGTGGAACTGGTGCGGCAGTCGTCGGAGTTGCGCGATGATTTCTGGCAGAGGGTAGAGACGTTCAAGAAGCTGCTGCGCGACGGTGGTTTGACCGTTGATCTCGGCCCCACCCAGATCATCCCGATCACGGTGGGGGCAAGCACACGCGCCCTGCAGATGGCCGAAGCCTTGCGGGCACGAGGAATCTTCGCCACCGCCGTCCGCCCGCCCACGGTGCCTGAAAACACCGCCCGCCTCAGATTCTCAGTCACCCGTCATCTCGACGTGCCGCAGCTCCAAGAAGGAGCCGAGGCGCTGCTAGCGGTGGTCAAGGAGTTCGCCCCGGAACTGCTCGCCTGAGTTTGTAAGAGTTACTGCCTTTCCCCCCTGTTCCGTTCTGTCGCACCATTTTTCTGAATTTTCATAAAACCGTGCTGTTGGGCATTGCCTGTCATGCCCGTAGAAGTCTGTTGAAGCTTGCCTGCAAGTCTGTATGTTCAGTCCTAAATGCAGGTCAATTGGGTGACATCACTGAAGTTTCAGGTATTACTTCTTTAGGTCACGTAGATATTCGACCAATTTATGCATCCTTGTAGAAGGATTGTCACTTCCCGTCGTTGTCGTGTGTTTAGCAAGCCTCGTTGCATGTGTCATTGCTGTCGGCAGTTTTTCCAAAAGAGACGGGAAAAGTCCCGCCGCCCCCTTGTCGTAGTTGCCGATGTGTCGTTTCAGGTCTCTGATGACTGAGGCGCAGATGGAGCCAGACGGGCCGGTGGAACTGAATGCCTTTGTGGTATAGCGAAAATGCAAAAGGATCCAGATTTCGAAACAGGGAACCGATGTGATGGCTTGAATGGAATCTCCTTTGCTCAATCTAGCCGTCCGGATTCTTTCTAAGGCTTCATTGAAGGTGGGGTGTCGGTCTTTGTCGAAAACGCAGAAGATTCGGTTGTATTTTTTTTCTTTTTGGTATTCGGTCAGCGCGTATTTTACCACATCGCGTGGCGACGTCCCACAGGCATCACCGATGATTTTGATATTGGCGGTACTGAGTTTGAAAGCATCACGGAGTTCCTGTAAATAGTTCGGTTCCGTCTTCCCTCCTTCGCAAACGATCAAGACCAGGTCGTAGGGTTCGCGCTTTTGAGCCTCACGGGCCAGTGATGCGGCTTTTTTGGCTTTTCTCCGATGAAAGAGTTGGTCGGCTCCCATCAGAAGTGAGCCTCTCTGGTGTATGGGAGGGCACCGTACCGGCCGTTGAGGTATCCCTTTTGAAGAGCTTCTTTTGCTCTAGGTTTGAAGTCGGTGAGGGGATAGAGTTGGCTGGTATTGGCTTGATCTTTTTCGATAAACCAAACTTGATCCCGTCGTACTAAATCCTGATCCAGAAGCGAGGTGTCGTGGGTGGTGAAGATCAACTGCCCATTTGCCTTGTTAATTTTGTCATTATGGAACAGAGAAAGCAGAAATCTCATGATTTTCGGATGGAGACTGGTGTCCAGTTCATCGGCAAAGAGGATTCGACCTTTGGTTAAAATGTCAATCCATGGACCGGCATAGGCGAAGAGTTTGCGTGTTCCGTCCGATTCTTCTTCAAGCGGAAGGGATACGGGAGAAACCCCATCACTTACTGGGTGAACAAAACCCACACGCATCATTTTTTTGCCATCCATACTCTGCCGAATTTCCTCCTTTATAGGTTCTGGCATATCGGACGGCAGGTCTTCCACGGAAAATTCCTTGGTTTCCATTAAAATATCAGAAATGCTGATATCTGCTTCATTCATAAATGCGAGAATGCGGCTTTTTTTAGCATCATCCTGGCAGGCCTTCATGCTGAAACTGGGATCCAGCAAAGTGCCGTGCCCGATGACGAAGAGTCTTTTAAACCATGTGAAGACTGGTTTAAGTTGTTCACTGTTCCATTGAACCGCAGTGGAAAGGAACAAGGCATTGTCTCTGGTCATCTCCTGCCATTGCCTTTTGCGGCCCACAAAACGGCTACCGAAATACCATTGGTAGTCATTATTCTGTGGCTCGAAATTTCTTTCAAACCAACGTTGAGCACGCCCTTCAGGATAGGCAATCAGCCACTCGTTGGTTACCCTTTCTCGGGTGGCAGCAAAACCATATTGATAGCGGACACCGTCCTGAATGAATTGTACTTCAAACTCACTAGGCTGAGAGGGGCCAAGTTGATTAAAAAGGAAGGGGGTCACAGCGATCCCTTCGCCTTCCTGGTGTTCTTTGGCCGAGGCGACGATAAATTGCCTTACAAACGCCATGGCCCGGATAAAATTACTTTTCCCTCCAGCATTGGGTCCGTATACAACCGCCGATCGGAGGAGCCTCGGAAGGCCGGAAATGGGACTTGTAAATGTATTGTTGTCTAGTAGGTCTTTTTGAGGGGTGGCAGCCATGGAAAGTTTTCTGGGCTCCCAAAAGGATCTAAAATTGGCGACACTAAACTCGATAAGCATGACTATCATCCTGGCTAGTGAAGAGGGCAAATCTGATCGGGGTAACACAAAATTTCAATTACCTCATATCCTCATACTCTGCCTTTTGTTGAGTTATCAACTAAAAAATGCAAAAAATATGCAAAAAAAGACGTTATTGTTGCGTATGAATAGGGGGCGCGAGAGGGACGTTGTTTAAACGTTTAATCCCGGAGCACTGCAACGGGCTGGATTTGCGCGTTGAATGGTAGGGGCAAATTCCTATTTTTTTAACGCTCAGTCGGGGGGGGCTATCTGCGGAGTTTGCAGAAATTGTTTTAAACGGGTTGTTCCTGCCACTCTTCATGTCCATGCCGGACACGAACGATCAGTACGTCGCTGTTTTTCTCAACCAGATAGATGATCAGATGACTTCCGTAGGGATGTATCCGAACGGGAGGAATGATTTCATCACGTTCTCTCGCAAGTTCAGGGTTACCAGAAAGAAGCTTGAAAACCTTTTCCATCCCGTAATGGTATTTTTTCGCCTGAGCTGCCCCGAACTGGCGCACACCTTCGTGGAAGATGGCGGTAATATCCTCAACGGCTTTGCCGGTCAGGCGGTAGGCCATCTTTATGACTTTTCTGCTGACCGGGTACGGGCATCCTTCAGGATGTCATCCATAGTCCGGTTACTGGTGCCACTCTCCAGTCCTTCCGTCACCAGTAACTGCATGTGGGCAATTTTCGACGCGCGTTCCTGGTCCCGACGAATCAGGTCGCGAACATAGTCGCTGGCATTACTGTAACGCCCGGTCTTCGCCTGCTCCTCAACCCAGTGTTTCATTGGGTCGGGAAGCGATACATTCATCGTCGCCATCTCGGCACCTCCAATGACCCACAGTAGCATATTTGGCAAACTTTGCCAAAATCATTTCCCGCCGCTTGCCTTCTCCTTCTTCCCTGCCTGCAGATAGGCAAAAATCCCCGCCAGTCCCATGATGTAGCCGATGCCGCCGAGGATGTCGTGCAGCCTGACCTTCTGTTCGTATGCCTCGATCTGTTCCCGCAGCGGCCGGATGTTGTGCGCCACCGCCTGGTCGATCAGCGCGGCGAGTTCGGCCGGGTCGGCGGTGGCCGGTGCCGCCGTCGGGGACGGGGTTGCTTCTGCCATGGCAGTTACCGCTGTCGGCTTCGCGACGGCCTTTGTGGCGGCCGGTACAGCGCTCTGCACAGTGGTTGCCGGTGCCGCTTCCTGTGCGCCGGCTGCGGGCAGACTCGCTGCAAGTTCGGCGGCGGAGATCAGGAAGGTGGTGCGGTGGCCGTCGCCGGTATCCAGTTCAAAGCTCAGGTCGCTCCGTTTCTGGGGGGTAAAGCTGAAGGCGCCGTTGGCGTCGGTTGTGGTTTCAGCGAGCTTGTTGCCGCTGCCGTCGAAGATCTCGACCGTGTTGTTGGGCAGCCGCACCCCGCCCGGCGCGTAGGCGTAGCCGGTCACCGCCTTGCCTTCCACCATCGCGAAGAGTTTG
>JAOUHH010000248.1 GCA_029865195.1 Desulfobulbaceae bacterium | reverse complement strand
GAAGTAAATCACCCGTCCCAGCTCCTCGGCTACGTCCACCGCCTCGATATCCTTACAAAACATTGGCAGCGAATCGATGCCAACCTTGCCCCTGATCTCTTCCTGGGTGGTTGCCACCTCGGCATACTCGAAAAATTCCATTCGTTCCTCCTAAAAAAAAGGGGCTACTCGCCTGCTAATTGCGCCACCACCTCACGGGCAAGCCGCTCGCTGTAGCCTTGAGGCTTATAATAGCCTGGGCTCCATCCCTTCATAAAACGGTGGAAATCTGTCCAGGCGACCGGGTACAGGGCCCGCCAATCTTCCTCAAGGGCCACGGGATCAATGGGTGACTTCCTTATTCCCAACGCCTCTTGAAGTCGGGCAAAGTACCAATCCAGCAAGACCACTTCATACCGTTCGCAATCATCTTCATCAAGACAACTGCCGATAAAATAGGCGACATCCTTGATCCCGCAGCCGCCGCCAACGTACTGAAAATCCACCGCCGCCACCTGTTGGCCGTTGCCGGAAAAACAAAAGTTCGCCAGCTTGGCGTCACCATGGACAAAGGTTTGGTAAGGGCTCGCCCGGAGTTTGCGGTCGATCCGGGCGGCGGCCTCTTTGAGCGGGATATCCGTCAACACCGCGAGTTCATCGGGACGGGTCTCAAGATGCCAATAGGTGCCCACCGGCCAGAGTCCGGCGGGCACCTTGCCCATGAAGGTGGCATGAAAATTCGCCAGCCATTGCAGACAGACCTGCATCTCAGCCATGGATACCGCACCCTTGCGAATCGGGAAACCGCTGGCATCCAAATCCTCCAACACGATCAGAAATTCATCGGCAGATGATGCAAGGGCCAGGCATTGAGGGATGCGGCAACTGTTGTCACAGAGCGCTGCCCAGTCACGGTACCAGACCGTTTCCATCTGGTAGGACCGGATCTTACGTTGATGCGAGAGGTCGGTATTCCGACCGCGCGGATGCAAACCATGATCCGGCAGCCGGACATGTTTGACCACCACACGGTGCCGGTCGCCGCCCTTGAGGCCATAGCGCATGATCATGCCATAACCACCCCAGAGGGTCTGGATATCTTCGATCTTGAAGATTTCCTCGGCGCCAGTGGCTCTACGGGTGATGGCATTAAAATGTTCGTTCATCGCCGGCTGCTTTCAACCAGCCCGCATCATCCGGGCGACTTCGGCCATCCGACAGCCGAGATTCCGTGCAGTCGCGATCCCGACCATGTCACCCTGGTAACCGTCGGGATGGTTGCCCCAGGCAATACCACCGAAATGGTCGCCATCGCCGACAATGATCATATCGTGGATCATCATCGCCGCGTGTACCGCCTGAATGGTCAACTCCTGGCCGCCGTTGCGGGAGCCGCCGACAGCTATTGCACCGCCAAGCTTGTTCCTGAACATGAAGCCGTTGCGGCGGAAAATGACCGTCCGGTCAAGAAAGGCCTTGGCCTGGCTTGACATCGAGCCCATATAAACCGGGGTGGCGAGAATGATGCCGACAACATCAGGATCGGCCAGCTTGGCGATAAGTGGCTGGTAATCATCCTGCTGGCTGCAGAGTACGCCCTTTTTGCAGGCATCACAGGCAAGACAGCCGTTAACGTTGAGACCGGCAAGTTCAACCAGCTCAACCGTAATGCTCAACCCTGCGCCCTCAGCCGTGCGTCTGGCCTCCTTAAGACATTGTTCCAGCACGAATCTGGTGGACTTATTTTTTCTCGCACTTGCCGCGATCCCGATAATTTTCATCGTTTCTCTATCCTTTTGCGTTATTAACTTCTTCATATAACCCATTGATACGATAAGCATTACATCAAGCTTACCGCCATCACGGTTGCCTCGTGCAGACTAGTTTCCTCGGCCTGCTAAACCAGATTGAAAAAATCACACCTGGCACCGATACGTATTGAATGCTAGCGGATTTCCACTGATATTCCACCTTTTTTGTGAGTCGGAGCTAACGACAACCTCCTCTCCAATTTACATCCCCGATCGCCATCGCCCTTGCCCGCTGCCTCGCAAAAGAGTATCTTGCTGCCTCATTGTCCCCAAGGGGCTTTATCAACCTCAGACCGATGATTTTTGCCTGCCATGTCCAGCAAGATTCCCCTCTGCCCCACCGCCATCCTCTTTGACATGGACGGCGTTCTGGTCAACACCTTCGCCGCCTGGTACGAATCATTCGTGGATCTTTTCGCCAAGGTCTACGGGCAACCCCTGCCACTTGAGGTGTTTCGCCAGCGATTCTGGGGGCGCGACCTGCGCGACATCTTCTCCGAACTTGGCCTAGATTTGTCCATTACCGACTTCTGCGGGGGCTATTTCGCCAAACACACCGACAAGATGGATATCTTCGCCGACACCCGCGCGACCCTGGCGGCCTTGTCACCGTATAGGAAAGCGGTCATCACCAACACCCCTGCCGCCTGCGCCAAACTGATCCTGCGCGATCTTGGCATCCGCAAATATTTTGATCAAATCATCACCGGCGACGACGTGGCCGTCGGCAAGCCCGATCCGGCCATCGTCCTTCGAGGTTGTAAACTACTGGGATGCTCCCCAGCCCAGGCGGTGGTGGTAGGTGACCATCGGGTGGATATCGAGGCGGGACGGCAGGCGGGCTGCAAGGTGATCGGGGTCGGCATCGACGGAGATTATCGGATCGAGAACCTCTCCGAGCTATTGATCATGCTCGCTCAAGATGCCAGAGCACCGCATCCCGGCAACTAAAATTTACACAACCGATCAAGCCAGCAACCCGTATCGCCGATACGTAACCCATCAAGACGTAACGATAACCATACTTGCTTGTGGCCCTAAGCTCGATACAATCATCCGGCCACCGATCCTGATTTAGATTGCATGGAATGCCTGCAAATGGCAATATTCAATGTTACAATTACTTGTCGGAATACGGTTTGCCGGTCTTCGCTGGCAAGACATCAAACCCAGTTCCCAATCAAGAGTTCTTCGCAATATGTCTAAAATTACTACCACCATCCTCTCCATCAACGTCATCTCCCACAAGGGGAAGCAGTATCTGCACGGAAGATGGCCAGTATTTGTCAATGCCCTGCGAGACGGGTTGCAGCAAACCGGCCGACTGAACCCGGAGAGTTCGGACAACCTCTTCGTTTTCACCTACAACCATCCCTATACGGCCCTGTCGAGTTGCCTTGAAAGCCTCAACCAAGCCAAGGCAACGGTGAAATGGAACGAGGAACTCGGGACGGTACCCATCCAGATCATGCTGCATCTGGAAAACCCCGCCGAGCGGTATGCCGATCTCTATGACCCGGCCGCCAATCTTTGGAATTTCCTGCAACAGGAGGCTATTTATCTCAGTCGTCCGCTGAAAACGCAGTGGGCGCAGTTCATGGTCGGCAAGAAATTACCTTCTCACACCTTCGAGGATGAGGCCGGCGGTGTTTTTCTGCTGAAATTCGCAGGGGAAGCCAAAGTCAAGGTCGAGCGGCTGTTTCCGCACCGCGCCCTTGCCCTGAGCGGCAAGGAAAAAGAGTGCTTCTATTGCGGGCGCACCAACCATGTCCCCGCCAAGTGCCCCAGCAAATACCTCTCCATGGAAACCCAAGGGCTTCCCGAGGTCGGCTTCATGCCGTTTTCGGAGCTGAGCAGGATCTACCGTGACGTATTCACCAGCCCGGATGAGATCATTGCCAAACTTGCCACCGGGGTTGAGTCAAGCGAGATCCGGAAGGATCCGGCCCTGATGGTATACATCAGCTACTTCGACCTGTTCCGCATCTATCAGCCGCGGTTCCTGCATCATATCGCCTTCACCTATTACATCAAATGGGAAGATACCGGCAGAATGGACCGGGTGAACATCGACAGCAACAAC
>JAOUHH010000247.1 GCA_029865195.1 Desulfobulbaceae bacterium | reverse complement strand
CGGCAAGATGGAGCTGCATGTGGGCGTCGACGAGGCCGACGTCGGCAAGGTCCGCACCGGCCAGAACGCCGCCTTTACCGTCGACGCCTATCCCGACCGCACCTATCCCGCCCGGATCACCCAGGTCCGTTACAGCGCCCAGGTGGTGGGCGGGGTGGTCACCTACCAGACGGTCCTCACGGTCAACAACAGCGATCTCTCCCTGCGGCCGGGGATGACCGCCACCGCCGAGATCACCGTCGACAAGATCAAGAAGGGGTTGCTGATCCCCAACGCCGCCCTCCGCTTCACGCCGCCTGGCATGGAATCCGGCAGGCCCGACGCCGAGAAGAAAGGCAGCCTCCTCTCCCTCCTCTTCCCCCGGCCATCGCAGCGCAACGGCAAGCGGCCGCCCAAGGAGAACGGCAAGGAGAAACAGCAACGGGTCTGGGCCCTGCGTGACGGCAAGCCGGTGGCGATCCCGGTCACCTGCGGGGCAAGCGACGGGACGATGACCCAGCTTCTTGCCGGCAAGGTGACACCCGACCTGGAACTGGTGGTGGACACGGAGAGCGGCAAGCGATGAGCGGCGCCCCCCCTTCCCCTCCGCCCCTGATCCGGCTTACCGGGGTGACCAAGATTTACGGCCACGGCCAGGCGTCGATGGCCGCGCTGCGCGGCATCGACCTCGATATCGGCGAGGGGGAGTTTGTCGCCGTCATGGGCCCCAGCGGCTCGGGCAAATCAACCTGCATGAACATCCTCGGCTGCCTGGACACCCCGACCCGCGGCTCGTACCTCTTTCGCGGGGTGTCGGTGGAGGATCTCGGCCGCAACCAGCGCGCCATGCTCCGCCGCCATTACCTGGGCTTCGTCTTCCAGGGGTTCAACCTGCTCAACCGCACCTCGGCCCTGGAGAATGTGGAACTGCCCCTGATCTACCGGGGCCTGCCCGCAGGCCAGCGCCGCGCCGCCGCCCGCAAGGCCCTGGCGGCGGTGGGGCTCTCCGATTGGGAAGGCCACACCCCCGGTGAACTCTCCGGCGGCCAGCAGCAGCGGGTCGCCATCGCCCGGGCCATCGTCACCGAACCGGCGGTGCTTTTCGCCGACGAACCCACCGGCAATCTCGACACCGCCCGCAGCCGTGAGATCATGGAGCTGCTCACCACCCTCAACCGGGAACACGGGCTGACGGTGGTGATGGTCACCCACGAACCGGACATGGCACTCTACGCCAAACGGACGGTGCATTTCGTCGACGGCAAGGTTGCGGCCGACACCAACGGGGAGGGCGGCTGATGCTCTGGAACGCGCTCCTCCTCGCCCTGCGCGAGATCCGCCGCAACGTCCTCCGCTCGGTGCTCACCACCCTCGGCATCGTCATCGGCGTGGCGGCGGTGATCACCATGGTCACCATCGGCGGCGGCGCCACCGCCCAGGTCACCCAGCAGATCGCCAGCCTGGGCACCAACCTGTTGATTATCCGCCCCGGCCAGCGGCTGGGCATGGGCCAGCGCGGCATCGCGCCGCCCTTCAAACTGGAGGATGCCGTTGCCATCGCCCGTGAAATCCCCTCCATCGCGGCGGTCGCCCCATCCGCCTCCCAATCCGCCACCGCCATCACCGGCAACGCCAACTGGTCCACCGCCGCCTACGGGGTAGACAACCGCTACCTCGCGGTCCGCAACCTGACCATCCAGGAAGGCCGCCCGTTCAGCGACGGCGATCTGCGGGCGGGGCGGGCGGTGTGCATCCTCGGGGCGACGGTGCGCAAGGAACTGTTCGGCACTCAAAACCCCCTGGGCAGCAATATCCGGCTGGGCAAGATCTCCTGCCAGGTTATCGGCCTGCTGGAAGCAAAGGGGCAATCCACCATGGGCCGCGACCAGGACGACATCATCCTCCTGCCGCTGCGCACCTTCCAACGGCGGATCGCCGGCAACCAGGAGATCAGCCTGATCCAGGTCTCGGTGCGGGAGGGCATCGCCACGGAAAAGGCGCAGGCGGATCTCGAACAGTTGATGCGGGAGCGGCGCCGTATCGGCCCCGGCGAGGACGACGACTTTCAGGTCCGCGACATGAAGGAGGTTGCGCAGATGCTCACCGGCACCACCCGCATCCTCACCAGCCTGCTGGGGGCGGTGGCGGCGGTGAGCCTGCTGGTGGGCGGGATCGGGATCATGAACATCATGCTGGTTTCGGTCACCGAACGGACCCGCGAGATCGGCATCCGGCTCGCCATCGGCGCCCTGGAGCGCGAGGTTTTACTGCAGTTTCTGGTGGAGGCGGTGGTGCTCTCCTCCTTCGGCGGGGTGGCCGGCATCCTGCTCGCCATGGTCGCCTCGCTTGGGATGAGCCGCCTGCTGGAGGTGCCGTTCATCCTCAACCCCGGCATCATCGTGCTGGCCTTCTTCTTCTCGGCGGCGGTGGGGGTGATCTTCGGCTTCTTCCCGGCCCGCAAGGCGGCCCGGCTCGACCCCATCGAGGCCTTGCGCCACGAATAGCCGCCCCGCATCCGGCCTGTGTCGGCAAGCCATCCGCCAGACACGAAAAAAGGGGAATCACACCGGTAACGGCGGATTCCCCTGAACAGCTGCTGCGACAACGCCTGCGGCCTCGGCGGAGCGCGGTTTGCAGAGCGGATGAACTACTTGGTTATATCCTTCAACTTGTCCTTGGCGGAATCCATCGCCTGATCTATCTTCTCTCCCGCTTTTTCAGCCTCGCCCTTCTTGCTGCAACCGACAAGGCTGACCGTGACCAGGGCCAACAAACACAAAACCACGATGATATCTTTACTGAGCTTCATAACCTCTCCCTCCTGAATGAGTGAATTCGCGCCGCACACAGATCGTTTCCACGCATTTTTGCCTATTTCAGCCCAAACAGCAAGGATCTAAACCGCTACTCTCCTGCCCTGCCGTATCCGCGGCGGCGATCAGGCGAATGCGCCATCGCCATCCCCCCGCAACCACTGGCGAGACCGGCACAATCAGCCCTTTTCCAGCAGCACCGACCACGCCCCGTCGGCAAGGCGGTTTTGGGCGAGAACCTTGTGCCCCTCGCGGCTGGCCGAGGCCGGCACGTTGGTGACCGGCGGTCCGTCGTCCAGAATGACCTCCAGAATCTGGCCCGGTTGCAGGGCGGCAAGGCCGACCTTGGTATGGACCAGATTCATCGGGCAACCGACCCCCCGACAGTTCTTCACCGCATCCGCCTTGATCCGCATCGGTTCTTCCTCCATGACGATCGTGATTTCTTCCGGCTGTACCGTGTTGTTTGCGATCTTGAATGACTTGACCACCGGCTCCGGCCCGGCCAGGGAGACTATCAGGTAGCTGATCTCCGGGTCATAGGCGAGGCGGATATCCTCCGCCGACGGGCGGGCCGGCGTTTCCGGGTGGCTGTGGTACACCGCCGCCAGCTTAAGTTTACGGCCGCGCATGTCCTTGATGGCGGCGAACTGCTCCCTGGGCTCCATGGTGTAGTGATCGGCGGCCTTATCCAGGTTGGTGAGCGCGTAATGCCGGACAATGACCCCGTCCTGCTCGGCCAGATAGCCGCACGCCTCGTTAGGCATCTCCTGCCGCCCATGCGCGACAATCGCCTTGATGACCCCATCCGTTATCTTCATCGCTTCCTCCGTCCGTTACGCGGAAACCGCCTGCGCCGCATTTTTCAGGCCGCAGACCGCCTGTTCCATATCGACCAGTTCGGTAATGGTCGGCCGCGCGCCACAGAGCGGACAGTTGTCCTGGCGGCGAAGCCGTATTTTACGAAAATCCATGTTCTTGGCGTTAAAGGAGAGCAGCGCATCGGTGAGCAGCTCGCCCGCGCCGGTGAGATACTTCAGCGCCTCGGCCGCCTGGATGGTGCCGAGCATGCCGGCGATGGCCCCCAGC
>JAOUHH010000246.1 GCA_029865195.1 Desulfobulbaceae bacterium | reverse complement strand
ATGGGCCACGCCTGCCGCCAGTTCGCCGATGGAGGCCAACTGGCCGGCGCGCAGGGTTTCGGCCTGATGCGCCTTTTCCTCGGTGATGTCGCGGAGGAGGATCAGGACCTTGGTCTCGTTGTCGACGTCTTCAAAGGGCACATAGCTCTGCTGGTACCAGCGGCCGTCATCCATGATCAACTCGCCGCGGCGGATTTCGCCGGAGTCCAGGGCCTCGCGCATCTGGCAGTTGTCGCACGGTTCTTCGCGGTTTTTGTAAACCTTGTGGCACTTGTCGCCGATCCGGTTGCCGAAGGTCTTGCGCAGGTTTTCGTTTTGGAAGACGATTTCGAAATCGCGGTTCAGGATATGCAAGCCCTGGTCCAGGGCCGAGAGCATGGCATGGAACTTGTCCCGTTCGGTGCGCAGCTGGTTTTCGAATTCCTTCTTGTCGGTGATGTCCTCAAAGCTTTCCACCGCGCCGATGATCTGCCCCTCCGGGTCACGGAGCAGGTCGGCGTTTTTCGAGATGATCCGATGCCGGCCGTCCTTGGTCTTGATCACGCACTCCTTGCCGATGATCGGGGTTTTGACATTGGCGGAGAAGATGCCGCAACGGTCCAGGCAGGGATGCAGGGAAAAGATGTTGCATGGCTTCCCCATCACCTCGTCGCGGGTGAAGCCGGTGAGTTTTTCCGCTTTGTTGTTCCAGCTGGTGATGCATTGTTTCCGGTCTACGGTGAAGATCGCGCTGGGGATAACCCGGTATACCTGCGTGGCATGTTCGATGGCCTGGCTGAGGCTTGCTTCGGCCTTCCGCCGTTCGACGATCTCTTCCTGTAGTGCCTCGTTGAAAGAGAGGATGTCGGAGGTGCGTTCCTTGACGCGGATTTCCAGTTCATCGTGGCTTTTCTTGAGGGCCTCGGCGGCCTTGTGGCGTTCGGTGACGTTGCGCAGGACCTCGATGATGCCGAGAAGCGAGCCGTCATCGCCGCGCAGGGGGGAGGCGAGGATCTCAAAGTAATCGGCCTTGCCGGGAGAAAGTTCGATCTGATGTTCGGCGGTGACCGCGCGCCCTGTTTCCAGGACATCGATCAGCGGGCAGTGCTTGCCGGTCTGACCGCAGGGCTTGTCGAGGCCGAACAGCAGCCGGTAGCAGTGACTGTCGGCAACCTCCTTGCCCGCCTCCTTGAGGGCCGGGAAGTTTTGCGCCGCCTTGTTGATCAGCTTGACCCGCATATCCGAGCCGATCACCAGGATCGGGTCGGAAACGCCGTTGATGACCGTCTGCAGAAATTTGTAGTTATGCTCGATGGTACGGTTACCGCGTCGCCTGTCCGGTTTGTTGCCCCGTCGTTCCTCCATGTATCCCCTCTCCGGCTCGCTCATGGTAAAGGTCTGGCGGTGGAACCGCCGTTGCCTGCGGAATCAACCCACTGGTAAATCGTATCACCCGGTTGTTTTAGATTACAATGTTTGATTTCCCTTACAATAGTAATCTGAATCATAAGGGGTTGAAGGGGAAATTAATGACGGCGAGCAAGGTATGGCGGCACGGCAGGCGCAGAGGCGGTGCCGGTGGGTGGAGCGGATGAAGGCGGGAAGCGGACTGGCGGCCCCACAGCCAATCAGGCGGGGCTGGTAAGCCGTTTGCGGAGCAGACCGTTTGGGGAGAAGGAGAGCCCCGTGGTGTCGGCGGTGAGGCGGATGAGCTGGTTGGGGTTGGCCTGGGCGAGTTCGTTGCCTTCGGTGTCGTGCAGCGCGGCGATGCGGAAGGGGCGGTTGTGCAGGCCGTGGTCCAGGTATTCGATGGCGTCGCCGGGGCGGAGCGGGTTTCTCGCTTCGACGAGCGGCGTCTCTCCCGCCTCGCGGACGATGCCCACCGGCGCGAACTCCTGGCGGACGGTGATCCCGTCGTAGAGCATGTTGTCTGCTTGCGGCGGGCCGTCGAGGAAGTTTTCACTGTGGCCGCGGGTGCCGATCTTCTCGAGTTCCTCGGCAAATGCGGCCGGCAGCGGCCCCTGCCAACGGTTGTCGGCGAGATAATCGAGTGCCGCCCGGTAGAGGCGGACGGTGGCGCCTACGTAGTAGACGCTCTTCATCCGGCCCTCGATTTTCAGGCTGTCGGCACCTGCGGCGATGAGGTCCGGCAGGCGGTTGAGCAGGCAGAGATCCTTGGCGTTGAAGATATAGGTGCCGTGGTCGTCCTCCTCCACCGGGAAGTATTGGCCCGGCCTTTTTTCTTCCAGCAGCGCGTATTTGTAGCGGCAGGGATGGGCGCAGTCGCCCTGGTTGGCGTCGCGGCCGGTGAGGTAGAGACTCAGCATGCAGCGGCCCGAGTAGGAGATGCAGAGCGCGCCGTGGACAAAGAGCTCGATCTTGCAGGAGACCGCCGCCCGGATCGCCCGGATCTCGCCCAGCGACATCTCGCGGGCCAGGTTCAAGCGGCTGACCCCCTGCTCCTGCCAGAAACGGGCCGAGGCCGCATTGGTGACGTTTGCCTGGGTGGAGAGGTGGATATGCATCTGCGGCACGGTTTTTCTGGCAATTGCCAACACCCCGGGGTCGGAGATGATCAACCCGTCGGCCCGGCAGTCGGCGAGAAAGAGGAGATACTCTTTGAGGCCCACCAAATCCCGCTGGTGGGCGAAGATGTTCACCGTCACAAAGACCCTGACGCCCCGGTCGTGGGCGTAGGCCACCGCTTCGCGCAACTCGTCGTCGGCGAAGTTGCCGGCGTTGGCACGCAGGCTGAACCGCTTGCCGCCCAGGTAGACCGCGTCCGCCCCGTAGTGGATGGCGGCGCGCAGTTTTTCCATGTTGCCGGCCGGTGCCAGCAGTTCCGGTGTTTTTAGGAGCTTGTTTTCCTGTGGGTGCATGGTATCCTTGCCCTTGCAATTTTCCGAGGCGGTAACAGTATTGTTTTTATCGTTTATTTGCAAGGGGCAGGGTTCGAATTGACAACGGCGGCGAAAACAGCGGCGGTGGCCATGAGCGGCGGGGTGGACAGCTCGGTGGTCGCCGCCATCCTCATGCAGCAGGGGTACGCGGTGCGAGGGCTCTTCATGGCCTTCGGTCAGCCGGGCCTCGCCGCCCAGATCGAGCGGGTGCGCAAGGTCGCCGCCGCGCTGGGCGTCGAGCTCGAGGTGATCGACGTGGAAGAGGCCTTCCGGGCCAAGGTGCTCGCCTACTTCCGCGACACCTATCTGGCCGGCCGCACCCCCAATCCGTGTGTGCTCTGTAACCCCGAGGTCAAGTTCGGCCGCTTGCTGGCGGCGGCGCGCGACCTGGGCGCCGATCTGCTGGCCACCGGCCATTACGCCCGCCTGGAACGCGAGGGCGGCCGGGTGCGGCTGTTGAAGGGACTTGATCCGCAAAAGGATCAGTCCTATTTTCTGCACCGTCTCCGGCAGGAGCAGCTGGGCTCGCTGCTCTTCCCGCTGGGCGGCTTCACCAAGGGCTATGTGCGGGAGCTGGCCGCGGGCTTCGGCATTGCCGGGGTGCACGGCGCCGAGAGCCAGGATGTCTGTTTCCTGCAGGGGACCACGGTGGTGGATTTTCTCGAAGCGCAGGGGCCGACGCCCGCGGGCGGCGAGATCGTGCGGCAGGACGGGGCCGTGGTGGGCCGCCATCAAGGGATTCATCGCTACACCATCGGCCAGCGGCGCGGTCTCGGTATTCCTGATGCCACCCCCTACTACGTGGTGGGGCTCGACGCCGCCGGCAGCCGGGTGCTGGTGGGTAAGGACGAGGAGCTGTGGCAGGACCACTTGTCTCTGCGCGATGTGGTCTGGGTGGGTGGGGAGCCGCCGTCAATGCCGGCCCGGTTGACGGTGAAGATCCGCTACCGCCATGCCGGCGCCCCGGCCAGCATCGAACCGCACTCTGCGGGAGGCTTGGTGGTCCGATTCGACACCCG
>JAOUHH010000245.1 GCA_029865195.1 Desulfobulbaceae bacterium | reverse complement strand
CCCTTTCAGGACAAGGTGGTCATCGTCGAGAACGCCCCGAGGCTTGAGCCGTACGTGGTGGGGCTCTGCTCGACCAAGAAGAATCTGCAGCGGGCGAGCGTGAAGGCCTTCTGGCAGCTGGCCACGGAGCAGTCGGTTTAAGGCTGGCCGATGCAGGCGTTGTGCATGGTTGCGACTCGTACGCTGGGTAAAACGAAAAAGGCCTTGCAGGATGAATCCCGCAAGGCCTTGAGTGTGACTGCAGGTCAAGCCGCCACGGAACCAATCATACACGTTGTGCCGCTTAATTCAAGGAAATAGTCGCGGTACGCTCGCTGATGCCGCGTTTGAGCACCTCGCGGTTGTATGCGTTGATCACGTCGCGACGCTTGATCATCCCGAGCACCCAGCGGTTGGTCTTTGATTCCACCACCGGGATCTCCTCGATGCCCTTGACGTCGTAATGGGTCAGGGCGGTGTAGAGGTTGTCGTCAGGGGTGAGGGTGATGACGTTGCGCTCGCAGATGTCGCCGACCCTGGAGCCGAGCCGCAACTCTTCGTCGTGCAGGATGTTCTTGACGTCCTGCATGGAGATGATGCCGACCATGTGGCCGGTGTCGTCGATAACCGGGAAGTAGAAGCTGTTCTTGGCGATGCTGAAGATCTTCAGCAACTGATCGACGTTGGCGTTTTCGCTGATGAAATCGACGTCCTCGGTGATCATCGCCCCCACCTTGATGGAGCGCATGATCGCCGCCTCGCGCCCCTCGTGGAGATCGATCCCCTCGCGGCTGAAATCAACGGTGTCGATGGAGTCGTGGTAGAGGCGGTTCGCCACCATGGTACCGATGATACTGGAGAGCATGATCGGGATGATGATCATGTAGTTGCCGGTCATCTCGAAGAGGAGGAAGATGGCGGTGAGCGGTGCGTGGGTGGAGGCGGCCAGAAACGCGCCGATGCCAACCGCCGCATAGGCGCCGGGGGAGGCTGTGAGTCCGGGCAGGTAGAGGTTGGCGATGCCGCCGAAGGCGCCGCCGATGACGGCGCCGATGAAGAGCGCCGGCGCGAAGACGCCGCCGGCGCCGCCGCTGCCCAGGGTGATGGCGGTGGCGAAGATCTTGAGGATGATGAGTGAGGTCATGATCCAGATGGTGCCGTCACCGGCCAGCACCTTTTCGATATACTGGTAGCCGTCGCCCATGATCTGCGGGAAGAAGATGGCGATGGAGCCGACGACAAAGGCGCCGGCGATCGGTTTCAGTTGCCGGTGCAGGCGCAGGGTGGCAAAGCGGTCGCGCACGATATAAAAAAAACGGATGTGAATCACGGCGATGATGCCGATGATGATCCCCATCAGGATGTAGAGCGGGATTTCCACCACCGGGTTGGCGAGGTGATAGTTGGGAATCGGGAAGGCGGGTGATTCGCCGTAGTAGCCGCGGGAGACGACGGTGGCCATGGCGGAGGAGATCACCAGGGCCGAGAAGGAGGATATCTCGTAGGTGCCGAGGAGGACGATCTCGGCCGCGAAGAAGACGCCGGCGATGGGGGCGTTGAACATGGCGCCGACGCCGCCCGCGCAACCGGCGGCGATATAGACCTTCATCCGGTTGCCGGAGACCTTGAAGAATTGTCCGACCTGTGAGCCCAAGGCGCCGCCGACGGTGGCGATGGGGCCCTCGACGCCCGCCGAGCCGCCGGTGCCGATGGTGAGCGCCGTGGAGATGATCTTGATGACGATGGTGCGGAACCTGACGATGCCGCCCTCGATGTTGACCTTGCGCAGAAACTTGGTGAAGGCATAGCCGTTAACCTGGCCGGGGTAGAGCAGGGAGAGCGGGATGAGCAGCACCATGCCGGTCATCGGGATCAACGGCAGCAGGAAGCGGTGCCACCCCCCCTCGTTGATGGCCAGCACCTCGTGGCCGTTGACGAAGATGAATTCATGCACCAGTTCGGTGACGGTTCGGAAAAGGATGTTGGCAAAACCCGCCGTCACGCCGATGGCAATGGCGATCATCAGCATGGCGGTGTTTTCGCCAGGCAGAAATTTCTGGATTTTGAGTTTTTGCGCGAGTTCCGTCATGCCTGATCCGGGTCAGATTCGTTTTTTGTCCGGTATCCGGCAGCCCAGCGCGGCGGCTGCTCTGAGGAAATAGTTATCCGTCATTCCGGCGATGAAATCACGAACGATTTCAGCCGGCTGATGGCCATCTCGGTAAGTGGGCGGTTTGTCATCCAGGAAATCGGTAAACACGGGCGATTGTTGGTTCGCACCGTGCAAATCCTGCATGTAGGTCTCAAATAAGACACGGTAACAGATGCGGATGGATTCGTAATCCTTTTTAATAACAGGATTGCGATAGATTCGTTCATAATTGAATTTTTTAAGCATTTGCAGGGCAAGGGCGATGTTGTCACTGAAGAAGATGGCGTCGTTGTTGCTGCCGTTGGCAATCAGATCCGCCACCAGCCGATAGACGATGCTGCCGTTTTTGTCGCCGAGGATGTCACGGCACTCATCCGGAATTTCGGCGCGCCGGATAAGCCTGAGGGTGATGGCGTCCTCAATGTCGCGGCCGATGTAGCCGATGGTGTCGGCGAAGCGGACCACGCAGCCCTCCATGGTCATGGGGGCGAGCTCCAGTTTCGGGGTAAGCGCCTTTGCGGTCAGCTTGCGGTCGAAACCGTCGAAATCGGTCACGGAACGGTCCGGGGCGATGCGTCGGCTGTGGACCTCGCCGTCATGACAGAGGATGCCGTCGAGGGTTTGCAGGGTTAGGTTCCAGCCCCGGCCTTTTTTTTCCAGGCGGTCGAGGAATTGGACGCTCTGGATGTTGTGCTGGAATGAGGTGGCGCCGTGTTCCACGCAGAGCCCGGCAAGGATGGACTCGCCGTCATGGCCAAAGGGCGGATGGCCGATGTCGTGCCCCAGGGCGATGGCCTCGATGAGATCCTCGTTCAGTGACAGATAGCGGCCGATGGTGCGGGCGATTTTGGACACCAGTTGCACATGCAGGACCCGATGGGTGATATGGTCGTTGTCCACCAGGGAGAAGACCTGGGTCTTGTCGATGTAGCGGGTATAGGCGCGCGAATGGATGATCCGGTCGGCGTCGACGGCAAAGGCGAGTCGGTGGCCGGGCAGGGTCTCGGGGCAGCGACGACGGCTGTTGATGCTTAACGTTGCCAGGGGGGAGAGCCGTTCGGCCTCCCGCTGTTCGAGAACCTCGCGCAGGGCGAGAAGTTTTGGGTCGTCGATGTACTCTTTGCGCATGGGGTCGACTGCAAGCCTCTTGGCGACAAGACCACTGACGAGTTGCCGGAAAAATTTTCGTCGTTGGCCGCCCTGTCGGGTGTATGATCAGATTTGTCAATCGGGCAAGATTTTGACCTCTTCCCCAGGGGCGAGACGTGTGTTATCGTAACATGGTGCAATGACGACAGAAAGTATTGTGTCGACCCTGGAAACACACATACTAAAGCATTGCACGATGCACAACAACAGGAAAAGAGGGAACCACCGATGAAGATTGCCATTACCTACTGTGCGCAGTGAAATTACTTGCCGAAGGCCTCCAGTTTGGGAGACCATCTGCAACGGGAATTTGGGGCGGAAGCAGAGCTGATCGCCGGTTCGGGCGGCGTCTTTGTCGTCTCGGTTGACGGGCGGGAGATTTTCTCCAAGGTCAAGGCGGGGCGCTTTCCCGAGGCAGGCGAGGTCATCGCCGCGATCAAGGTGATTGGAAAATGAATTTCGGAGAGAGAACATGGACGGTGCGGCGGTGATGCCCACAAGCGCATCCGCGGCCTCGCTTACCCTGATGAACCAGCAGGGGAGTGAGGTTGAACGGTGGGATTTTGGCGGCAAGAATACCTATCGCCTGGGCCGGGGTGACGGCAATGACATCCTTTTGCCGTTTACCTGGGTTTCCCGGCAGC
>JAOUHH010000244.1 GCA_029865195.1 Desulfobulbaceae bacterium | reverse complement strand
CAGGGTCACCCGCACCGGCGAAACCGGCTCGCCGACAAAGGCGTGGGCTTCCTTGATCTTGCAGGCCACCGACTTGGTCACCTGGGCGTTGGGATAGCGGCGGCTGATGGCGGCGGCGAGGCGTTCATCGATGTAGTCGCCGGCCTTGAAGATGGTGACCTGATCCTCGGCGGTGGGCAATTCGCCCTTCATGGCGCAGATATCGATGGTGCCGCCGCCGATATCGATGACGATGCAGTCACTCAGCTTGCCGAGAAAATAGGCAACCATGAACGGCTCGGAAACCACCAGGGCGGTTTTCATGAGATTTTGGGCGATCCCGAGCAGCAGCTCCTTGTTCATCATCGAGGCCCGGGCCGGCACGCCGATGATGCCGCTCACCTCGACCGACCTGTCCTCCTTGACCAGGGAGACCACATGCTCAAGCAGCTGCGTGGCGGCCACGTAATCGCGCTCGCTCGCCTCGCGGATAACGCCGTCGGCAAGCGGAAAACAGAGATCCAGAAAATTCCGTTTGCTCATCGCCTCATCGCCGAATAACGGCGCCTCGCCGACCACCCCCCGGCTGATGATATCCTTGGCGTAACCGGCCACCGACCGCACCAGGGCCTTTTTCCCCTGCCCGGACATGATGACCGTCCGGCAGGTGCCGAGGTCGATCCCCACCAGCAGCTTCCGGGGGGAACGCACCATCTCGACATTCGTATCTTCTGCCGCCACCGCGGCCTCTCCGCTCACCGTCTCACTCATCGCTTTCTCCGCATCCGTAAAATAGCTTTCTCCGGCAACCCCAAAGGCCGCCGGACAACTTACTCGTCTTGCCCGCCCGCGTCGGACCCAGCCAAGGTATCATGACGGGTCAGGTTGCGCACCACCGAGGCAGGCAGATAATGACGCCCCTGCACATACACCAGCCCGTCGTCAAACGACTTGCGCTCCTTGACGATCTTGGCCTGCAATTCCTCGACAACCCCGGCCAACTCGGTTTTCTCCGCCTGCAACTGGGCAATGGAGGCGTCCCGGTCGGCAACCGCCTTTTCCAGCACCGGCAGCTGCTTGTTCAGGGCAAGGGCCTCGGCCAGCTGCCGCCCATCATCGGCAAGGCGATTCTGCAGGGTGGCAACCTCCTCCCGCGCGGCAGCAAGCTCAACCCGCGACGACTCCTGCAGGCCGGCAAGCTCCGCCTGCACCGCCGTCAGTTGCCGCTCCTTTTCACCGATCTGGGCGTTGAAGGCCTGCCCCACCGACTTGCTCTCCTCGCGCACCCGGTCATTGGCCTGCTTGAAGCGGATCTGCCAGAACAGCCAGTCCCCGCCGACCCCGAGCGCTATCCCGAGAACAACGCAGGTAAAATAGGTAAATGCTTCCATCGGATGTTCCCCTTCTCCGTACGGTTAATCTTGGCGGTGTGCCGTAAATCCGAGCCCGGCTCAATAACTGCCCACGAAACCGACCTGATCCCAGTATTCAGGCGCCACCTCTTGCGCCATCTTCAGGGCGCCGTAACTGCCTGCATAATCCGCATCCTCCACGCAGGCAACCTTAACCTTGCCGTACTCGCTGAAACGCTCCTCCAACATCCGGTCAAGCCCGCGGATCCGGGAGCCGCCACCGGCGAGGATGATGTTCTGCAGCACCTCGGGCTGATCCTCCGGATCATAGCCCCGGAAAATCTCCGCGAGATGCTCGATGATCTCGGGGACAATGGATTCACAAACGTGACGGATCACCTCGGTGACGTCATACACCTTGGGCCGGCCCTCGGCGCGCAGGGTGACCCGCACCGGCTCCTCGGGCGGGCCGACAAAGGCGTAGGATTCCTTGATCATCCGGGCCAGATTCATGGTGACCTGGGTTTCCGGATACTGCTGACTGATGGCGGTTTGCAGCCGGTCGTCGATAAAATCGCCGCCCTTCAGAAAGGTAATCTGATCGTCGATGGTCGGCACGGTTCCCTTCATGCCGCAGATATCGATGGTGCCTCCGCCGATATCGACGATGATCGCGTTGTTGAGTTTGCCCAGGGCATAGGCAACCATGAAGGGTTCCGATACCACCATCACCGACGACATGATATCCCGGGCGATATCGAGCAGGAGTTCCTTGTTGATCACCGAGGCACGGGCGGGCACGCCGATAATGCCGCAGGGGGAGGCGTTTGTTCCTTCGGTGGCAAGACCGACCACGTGCCGGATCAGCTCGGCGGCGGCATTGAAATCCCCACCGCCGGTTTCACTGACCACCCCGTCCTGCAGCGGATGATACAGGGTAAGGGCGGAACGGCGCTTCATCGCCTCGTCGCCGAAGATCTGGGTTTTGCCGAGCATCTTGATGCCGATGATATCCTTTGGGTATCCCACCACCGAACGGATAATGTTCTTGTAGCCGCGGTCGGACATCACCGCCGTCCGGGATGTTCCCAAATCAATGCCGAGCAGCAGCTTATCTCCCCCATGCACTGTCATCTTCTCTTCCTTGCACCCGTCGCGAAGATCAACGCAAACCAACGGTGCGGGCGCCAATACCCGCACCGTTGGCCGCATCAGTTAATGAATTTTATATTTGAAACCATTCCCTGTACTTACAATGGCACCTTGAAAAATGTCAAGGGAATTGAGGCAAGCCGGAAGCAGGAATCAGGCCGTGCCCAAACCACCCCTTCGAACATATAACCGTGCGCCGGTCGCTACCGGGACGGACGGGCAACGGTGCCGCCCAACGCCTGCCGGACAGCCCGCAACAGGGCGTCGAGGGTATAGGGTTTCTGCAGGAACGGCAGCTTCCGCTTCTGCAGCAGCGACCACTGCATCTTGTCATCGGCATAGCCGCTGCTCATCAGCACCGGCAGCTGCGGTCGGACGGCGCGGAAGCGCTCCTCAAGCATGATCCCGCTGCCGTCCGGGAGTACGATATCGCTGAACAGAAGATCGATGTGGTCCTTTTCGCGGGCGAAAACGGCCTCGGCCTCGGCAAGGGTTGCGGCGGTAAGCACCCGGTAGCCGTTCGCCTCCAGCATATTGACCGCGACCTGTCGCACCTCCTCCTGATCCTCAACCAGCAGTATCCACTCACCGGCGCCGGGTTGCACGTCATCATCCTTGCATTCCGGTGCCAACGCCACCGCCTCGGCGGACAACGGCAGATAGACATTAAACACCGTCCCCTTGCCAACCTCGCTCTGCAGATCGATCCAGCCGCCATGCTGTTCAACAATGCCGTACACCACGGCAAGCCCGAGCCCGGACCCCTTGCCGATCTCCTTGGTGGTATAGAAGGGCTCAAAAACCTTCTCCATGACCTCCTTGTCCATCCCCGTCCCCTCGTCCCGCACACTGATCAGGACAAAACGACCGGGGACGGCATCGGGATGGCGGCGGCAGAAACGCTCATCCACTTCAATCTGGCCGGTGCCGACCACGATCTTGCCACCGCCGGGCATGGCGTCCCTGCCGTTCACCACCAGATTGACCACTATCTGCTCCATCTGCCCGGAATCGGCACGGATATTCAACTCCTGATCGGGCAACTGCATCTCCAGGCTGATATCCTCGCCGATGAGCCGATACAGCATCTTCTGCATGTTGCGGATCAGGCCATTGACATCGACAACCGCAAAGGCCGCCTTCTGCTTGCGGCTGAAGGCCAGCAGCTGCCGCACCAGCGCCGCGGCCCGGCCGGCGGCCCGACGGATCTCGCCAACATCCGAACGCAGGGGGCTTTCCTGGCCGAGTTTAACCAGCAACATGTCGCTGTAGCCGGTGATGGCGGTGAGAATATTGTTGAAATCGTGTGCAATCCCGCCGGCCAGGGTGCCCACCGCCTCCAGCTTCTGAGATTGCAGCAGTTGCGCCTCAAGCCTCTTCTGCTCGGTGATGTCGCGGAGAACGGCCATGTTGACCTCCCGCTTGTCGACCCACAACAGCCGCACCCCGGT
>JAOUHH010000028.1 GCA_029865195.1 Desulfobulbaceae bacterium | reverse complement strand
CCCGACGGTAAGCACCAGCAGGACGAAGAACAGGGCCAGCAGGTCATACTGGCTTTGCTGGGCCACCGTCAGGTCGGCGGGCTTGAAGTAGGGGGCGAGATAGGCGCGCCGGACCAGATCGCGGATGAGGGCCATGAGCACCACCAGGCTGACCGCGGCGGCCACCGTGGGCCAGAGCTTGCGCCGGATGCCGAGGATGATCGCGGCTAGGGCGATGGCGAGGGCTATGGCAAGCAGGGCGGTGGGCAGGGCTTCCCCGCCCAAAAAGGGCTGGCGGATGTGCGCCGGCAGGCTGAACAAAAACAGGGTGCCGACGCCCAGCTGCACGACGGTGGCGCCGCAGAACCAGTTCAGGCCGGTGGCGATGCGGCGTTCCGCGCCGGTATTGTCCTCCTGGCCGAAGTGATTGAGCAGGGCGATGAAAAGGCCGCCGATGGCCAGCGAAGCGACGAGAAAGTGGAGGTAACGGGGGAGCAGGGTGGGCTCCTTGAGGTTCAGGAGGGTGCCGTTCGGTTGGCTGAAGTATTGCGGCCAGACCTCGGGGTTCAGCATCATCGTCATATTGTTGGTGAAGAGAAAGCCGATGACCAGCAGCGGCGTCACCACCAGCCAGAGCACCCGCACCCGGCCGGCTCCCAGCGCCTTGTACTTGAGATGATAGATATAGGCGCTGTAGTAGGCGAGGATCAGCAGGCCGATGATGGTCAGCCAGTGGCGGGCCATCAGCACCGAGCTGGTGTAGAAGAAATGGCCGTAGAGCACCTGCAGGAAGAGGAGCGGCGCCACCCCGAAGTTGACCGCGAAGGCGATCAGGTAGGTGAGTTTGTGCGCCATCTGCCGGCAGATCACCGGCGAGCCCTCGGGGTTGAGGGTATGGGTGGTCAGGGCGATCATCGCCCCGCCCAGCATCGCGTTCATCAGCAACAGGTGGAGCACGAAGGTCAGCATCAGCAGAAACTGGAACCATCCCCAGGCAACCGGGATGGTGTCCGGAGTCGGAATCAGGGCGGCGGGGTCCATGCGTTACTCCTTTACCGTTTGGCGGCAACAGTCGCGAAGAGGGGCGGGGCAGGCTTCAGCCGGATATTTTTTGGGCTGTAACCCCTTAATTTGATTTTTTATTGTATATATAAGAGGCTTTGAAATGCAAAAAAATATCCTTTTTTCGGCAGGTCATGGCTTTAGCAAGGCCAGGCCGCCGTTCCGGCCAAGGCGATATTCTTGTTGAAGAAGGGGGAAAGATAAGGTATAAAGCTGCCATCTTTGTACGCGCCCGTAGCTCAGCTGGATAGAGTGTCGGACTACGAATCCGCAGGTCGCACGTTCGAATCGTGCCGGGCGCACCAGTCATTTCAAGGGTTACAGCCGATCAGGCTGTAACCCTTTTTTTATTGCGCGCCGGTCTCTTGCGCGCCTGCTTGGTCGGCCGCCGCCCTTCCTGCTCGCCGGTCAGCACCGCCAGTTCCGCGGCGTTTACCCCCTCGTCGGCTGGGCGTTTGTCGGGTTCGGCGGGGAGCCGCAGCTTGCTTATCTTGCCCATGCCAAGGCCTGCTGTTCGGCGACGGCGCGGAGCAGCTCCGGGCCGACCGCCTGCTTCGCGGCGGTCATCGCCTCCATCAGCGCGTTATAGAGGAGGCGGTTAATCTCGCGGGGGATGCCCCGGCTCAACTCGTGGATCACCGGGTAGCTGCCGGCCGGCAAGAGATCGACCTTGCCGCCGCATTTGAGGATTCGGTATTTGATATATTGCTCGGTTTCCTCCGGGCGCATCGGCGTCAGTTCCACCATGAAGGTGATCCGGCCCCGCAGGGCGGCGTAGCTCGGCGCGGCCAGCCGGCGCTTGAGGCCCGGCTCGGCGATCAGCAGCACGGTGATCAGTTTCTGCTTTTCCGTTTCCAGGTTGGCCAGGGTGCGGAGGAGATGCAGGCCGTCGGCCTTCAGGAAATGCGCCTCGTCGATCACCACCACCAGCCGTTTGCCTTGGCGGTGCAGGGCCAGGGCCTTCTCCTGGATCTGCGCCAGCCGGTGCTGGGTCAGGCGGGTGGGGTGTTCTTCCCCCAGCTCGTTGAGCAGTGCCTCCAGCAGCACCCCCTTGCCCATGCCGGGATAGGCGTAGATCAGCGCGGTTTCGTGGCTCCGGCGGTCGAGGTCGCGGAGGGAGACCTGCGCCACCATGGTCTTGCCGGAGCCGGAAACGCCGCTGAGCAGGATCAGGGCATGGCCGTCGTCGATGCCGATGCGCAGCTTGATCAGCGCTTCCTCGTGCTGGCGGGTGCGGAAAAAGAGATCGCTGTCCAGGGAGTCCCGGAAGGGGTTCTGACGGAGCCCGAAGCTCTCCTGCCAGCCGAGGCGGGGGATGGCGCCGGTCATGGCTGGCCTCCGTTGTCGAGCATCTTGCGGTAGCGGCCGAAGGCGGAACTGATCCGCAGCTCGTCCATCTCGTCCCTGAGCAAGGCCACCGCCAGATTATGGGTGTGTTTGCTGACCCGCGACTGGGGCCGGAAGACCGAATAGGGGGTGCGGCGGGCGGTGGCGGCGCCGACGGTGGCGTCCTTGAGGATGTAGCCGATATTCTTGACCGATCGGCCCAGGAAGCGATGGGCGCAATCGCTGAAGCGCAAGGCCACGTTGGCCGCCTGTTGCAGGGTGTCGGCCATGTTGACCACCGAGTAGATGGGCCGGCGGTCGTCGCCGCCGCGTTCCTGATCGATGCCTTTCAGCAGGCCGTAAGCGTCGGCCAGGGAGGTGATGTCCGGGGTGATGACGAAGAGGATCTCGTCGGCGGCCTGGAGGAAATCGCGCACCCCGCGGCCCATGCCGGCGCCGGTGTCGACGATGAGCACATCGGCTTGGCGTTCCACCTCGGCCAGGGCCTTGATCATCCGCCGGCGGGTGGCCTGGTCGCTGTCGGCAAGGGCGATGATGCCGCTGCCGCCGGTGATGATGCCGATCCCTTCCGGACCCTCGCCGATCAGTTCGGAGGGGCGCGCGTCGGCGGCGAGCAGCTCTGTCATGCCGGGACGGGGAGGGAGGCCGGCCAGGAGATGGATATTGGCCATGCCGAGGTCGCCGTCCACCACCACGCACATCTTGCCCAGCCGCTGGATGGCGATGGCGAGGTTGAGGGCGATGTTGGTCTTGCCCACCCCGCCCTTGCCCGAGGTGATGGCGATCACCCGGCCGTAGCGGGGCCGGTCGGGCGGCTGCGGCGCCTGTTGGGGGGCCTGCCGCCGATGGAGGCGCTGAAAGGCCGCCACCGCCTCCTCGGGGAAGAGCAGGGCGTCGCCGCGCAGCACCTTGGTCGGCAGGGCGTTGGGGTATTCGGATTCGTAAAAACGGAGCAGGCTTTCCTCAAGGCCGGTGCGCAGGGCGATATCGGCAATGGTCAGCAGGGGGTGGGCGTTGGCCGCGTTCATTTCTTCTTCCGCTGGGCGTTTTGTTGCTCCGCCTCCTTGAGGCCGCGTTTGACGGTTTCAATGACGGTATCGAGCCGGAACGGCTTCTTGAGGCAGGCATAGGCGCCCAGCTGCACGGTGTTTTTGATCTCTTCCTTGGAGGCCAGGGCGGTGATGATCAGCACCTGGGTGTCCGGGTACTCCTCGCGGATGAACTGCAACACCTCCAGGCCGTCCTTGCGTGGCATTCGGATATCCAGGATGGCAAGCTGATAGGGCTTGTCCTTGAGGCGCTGGATCGCCTCGACCCCGTCAAAGGCGCCGTCCGCCTCATACCCTTCCATGCGCATGCAGTCCAGCAGCATTTCGTTGATCGCCTGCTCGTCGTCCACCACCAGGATGCGGGGTTTGCCGGTTTTAACCGCCCCGGCCGTCGCTTCCTGGTCGAGGTTGTCGCGCATGGCGCGCAGTTGATCGGCCTTATCCAGGGGCAGGGCAATGGTGAAGGTGGTGCCTTCCCCCTCCTTGCTCTGCACCCGCATGGTGCCGCCGTTGTGCTCGATGATGGAGTGACAGACCGCCAGCCCCAGGCCGGTGCCCTCGCCTTCCTTCTTGGT
Source organism: Desulfobulbaceae bacterium (assembly GCA_029865195.1). Taxonomy (GTDB): domain Bacteria; phylum Desulfobacterota; class Desulfobulbia; order Desulfobulbales; family UBA5123; genus UBA5123. Next base: position 11,547 of record JAOUHH010000028.1, on the reverse strand, counting down.
GGTGAAGAAGGGGTCGAAGATCTTGCTCAGGTTTTTGGGGCTGATGCCGGTGCCGTTGTCGGTGATATGCACCTCGACCATCCCCTCCGTCGCCTGGTCGCTGAGGGTGATGACGCCGCCGTCCGGCATGGCGTGGTTGGCGTTGATCAGCAGATTCATGAACACCTGTTCGATCTGCAGCGGGTCGACCATTACCGGCGGGGTGTCGTCCCGCAGGAGGTTGTCGACCCTGATCTTGGTCATGGAAACCCGGTCGCCGAGAACCTTGAGGACCCGGGCCATGATGCCGTTGACCCGGTCGGCGGCGAGTTTCGGCTGGGTGGGGCGCGCGAAGCTCATCAGGTCCTGAACGATCTTGGCGATCCGTTCCTCCTGGCCGGCGATGACCCGCAGCCGTTCCTTGATGGCGGGGTCCGCCTCCGGTCCGAGCAGGCGGTCAAGGATCTGGATGTTGAGCGAGATGATGGTGAGCGGGTTGTTGATCTCGTGGGCGGCGCCGGCGGCGAGCCTTCCCACCGTGGCCAAGCGGTGGGAGTGGAAGAGCAGCCGCTGGCTTTCCTCCATCCGCCTGGAGGCACGGGCGATCTCCGCGCTCTGGCGGATCAGGTCCGCCTCCAGGAGCAGCCGTTCGATGCCGTTGCCGGCGCTCAGGGTCAGGGTTTCGAAGTTTTGCAGCAGTTCCTGGCGCGGCCTGGTGCCTTCCTCGGGGGTTGCCTCGCCGAAGTCGACCAGCAGTTGCCCCAGCACCGGCAGCTTGCGGAAGTGGGAGTGGGGACCGGGGATGAAAAAGGTGGCCAGGAACTCGCCGTCGGAGATGATGTCGATTACCTCCGCCTCGATAAAATCATCCTTGCCGGGATCGATGATCCGGCGGGCGAGCCGCTTCATCGCCGCGGCCTCGATGACGTCGGTTTTTTTGCCTTTCCCGTAGCGTTTGAGGGCGGCCGGCTCGGTGGGGATGCGCAGGGAATGGAAGGTGTCGCCGTCGAACAGCCGGCCGACGAAGAAGTTGTCGCTGGTGTCGCGGATCATGCAGAAACAGCGTCGCTCGCCAAAGGCGTGGTGGACGGCGTTGATCACGGTTGTCGCGGCATCGGCAAGCGGCAGGCCCGGGGTGAGCTGCCGGCAGAGGGCGCCGGAGGCGTCGAGGATCCGGTTGCTCTCGTTGAGGATGCGGTTGTCGTGGTCCAGGCGGATGCTCAAATCCCCCAGCCGCCGGTTGGCCGAGGCGATCAGCTTATGGTATTCCTCTTCCTCCCAGAAGCCCAGGATTGCGCCCACCGTGCGGCTGCGTTCAATCACTCCGTCCATCAGCGCCTCGATATCGGCGGCGGAAAGATGGTGCTGGAGCAGCATCGTCTCCAGGGCGAAATGGGATTGCTGGTGGCTGTGGGCGCCGGAAGGGAGGAAGTAGCTCGAGCCGATGCCGTGGGTGATGCAGAGCAGGTCGGCAAAGCGGATCAGCTTGGGCAGGTTCGCCATCTCCGGCAGGATGGTTTCAAAGACGGGCTGGTGGTGCTGCCACATCACCTTGGCGAAGGTTTCGGGGAAGTGCCAGCGTTCGGCGAGCAGGCGCCCGGTTTCCACGTGGTCGGTACCGAGGATCTGCTGCTCGATGTCCAAGGGGGTGGCGCCACGGGTGCAGTAGGTGCCCTGCCGTTCCAGCTCCCGGCGGATCTGGCCGTATTGTTCCGGGAACTGGATATAGCAGACCAGTTTGCCCATGTCGTGGAGGAGGCCGGCAATATACGCCTCTTCCGGGATCGGGAAGCCGAGTCGTTTCGCCAGTTCCTCGGCGGTGACGGCGACGCCGATGGAGTGGAGCCAGAAGTTGAGGAGGCCTTGCCGGTCGCGGGCGAGGTGCTCCGAGAAACATTCGAACACCGAGGCGGAGAGGATGATGCTGCGCACGGCGTTGAGGCCGAGGGTGGATACCGCCTGGCGGATGGAAGCGGCCGGGCGGCGCGCCCCTACATACGCGGAGTTGGCGTAGTGAAAGATGCGGCTGGTGAGAACCTGATCGTTTTTGAGGAGATCGGCGATGGATTCGAAACTGGCATCCTCGCCCTCCAGGAGCCGGATGGCTTCCATGGCGATGGCGGGAAGGGTGGGGAGTTTGTTGACATCAAGAACCGGGTTCGCGCTGTCGTCTAACATACCGCCCTCGCTGGGGTTGGATGTCTTGCGGATACAACCGGGTCGCGCGCGGTCGTTCTTCCGCGTTGTTTCAGGCGTGGCATGGGTTTGCCGGCAACGCCGCTGTGAGACAAGGTCGTATGTGGATGTATGTAAACTGTTTCAGAAAGGCTTAAAAGTTTCGGGCCCTTTTGTCAATGGATAAAAATGAAATAAAACAATGGGTTGGTTGTCAAATTATTCAAGCCCTTCTGTGCGGTTACGAAATGGGCAGTTCAGGGTTGCGGGACCATTCGTTCCAGGAGCCGAAATAGATCCGTAGTTTGTGAAAACCGGCCAGTTTTAGGGCCACATAGGTATGCGCCGCCCTGGCCCCCTTGAAGCAGTAGATGATGATGTCGCTTGTCGGCATGATGCCGTGCTTGTCGCACAGCGCCAGGATCTTTGCGGCCGGCTTGAATGCCGGATGGGGGGTGTCGTCCATGAAGGCGTGCCATTCAATCCATCTGGCGCCGGGGATCTTGCCCTTCCTCGGGGCGAAATCCTTGCCGTAGGGCGAAGAGGAGAGCCCGAGCCACTCCGGCTCGTCGCGGTTGTCGAGCAGGATGACGTCGGGGTTGTCGAGGGCGGCCAGGACCTCTTCGGTGGTCGCCAGCAAGGCCGGGTGCGGGGCGGCGACAAAGTCGCCCGCCGGTGGTTGCGAAACGGCGGCGGCAACGGGCAAGCCGTTTTCCTGCCAGCCGCTGAACCCGCCGGCGAGCAACCCGGCCGCCGGGTGGCCCAGGTAGGAGAGCAGCCAGTAGCCCCGGCAGGCCCCGCCGTATTGGCTGGCGATGGTGTCGTCATAAAAGATCGCCGGCCGCTCGTGCCGGACACCTGCCGCCGCAAAAAGTCCGGTGAAGGTCGCGGCCATCCCGGCCAGGCCCTGCGGGCTGCTGTCGGGGAGCAGATAGGTGAAGACCTCGTGGATGTTGACGGCGCCGGGGAGGTGTGCCTGCCGGTAGGCCGCCGGCGGCCGGATATCGATGACGGTTGCGCCGCTGCCGGCGAGGAGGGCGTGCAGTTCCGGCGGGGTGTAGAGTATTTTTTCGGTCATGGCTGGGGGTGGCCTTTTGGGTATCGGGCGTTAACGATTATTTTAATAATCAATCTGATTGTGATTGATCGCCGCTAAAAGTTCCAATATCCTGAATGAGCCTGTGGCTGAAAACGGAACGACAATGATACCCGTTTTGCGCAAATAAAGCAGGCATCATTTAGCGGGGGCCAGGAGGAATTCGCAATGTCGGTTGATTTGCAGATGAAGATTTTGCTGGTTGAGGATGCGGCCACCATGCGCAAGATGGAGGCCAAGATCCTCAAGCAGGTCGGCTTCGAGAATATCGTCGAGGCGGCGGACGGCCGGGAGGCCATCGACAAGCTGCAGAGCGAGGAAGGCATCGGCCTGATCATCAGCGACTGGGCGATGCCCAACATGGACGGCTACGAGTTGCTTACCTGGGTGCGCGGCGATGCGCGGTGCATGGCGATCCCGTTCCTGATGGCCACCGGCCACGGCGACAAGGCCTACGTCGCCAAGGCGAAGGAGGGCGGCGCCAGCGGCGTGGTCGCCAAGCCCTTTACCGCCGATGAACTGAAGGTGTTGATCGACGAGATCTTCGGGGTCAAGCAGGCGGCGGTCAAGAAGGACGAAGGGCCCAAGGTCAGCAGTCAGGGCAAGGTCCGGCTGAAGATGGCGCACATCCAGATCACCGACCATCTGCCCCTGGGGGTGTTGCGGCACCAGATCGAGACCGGCGCCAAGAAGCCCGCCAATTTCGATATCGAAACCCTCTGCATGGGCGGCTGGAATCCGGTGCAGAAGGCCCTCGAGTCCGGCGAGGTGGACGGGGCCTTCGTGCTCGCGCCCACCGCCATGGATCTATTCAGCTACGAGGTGCCGATCCGGCTGGTCCTGTTCGCGCACCGCAACGGCAGCATCGCGGTGCGCAACGGTGCCGGCAAGTATGTGAAGCCCTATCAGCAGTTCTTCAAGCACAAGAGCTTCCTGATCCCGCACAAGATGTCCATCCACAACATGCTCGCCCACATGTACTTTACCCAGATGGGCTTGCGGCCGGGCGTTGCCGGCAAGGAGGCGGTGAACGTCCTTTTCGACGTGGTGCCGCCGGTCGGCATGCCGGAATTTCTCAAGGGCAACTCGGAGGTCAGCGGCTTCATGGTCGCCGAGCCCATCGGCTCGCGGGCCATTGCCGCAGGCATCGCCGAGCGGCAGTTCCTCTCCAGCGAGATTTGGGACGGCCATCCCTGTTGCGTGGTGGTGTTCCGCGACGAGTTCATCAAGACATACCCCGAAGCGGTGCAGGAATTCACGACCATGCTCGTCGAGGCGGGGTTGTTCATCCGCGACAACCTGGATCAGGCCGCCGAGATCGCGGTGAAGTTCCTCGACCCGCAGGGGAAGCTGGGGCTGGAGACCACCCTGTTGCGCAACGTCCTCTCCGATCCGCAGGGGATCACCACCGACGATCTCTACCCGGAGATCGCCGACCTCGATACCATCCAGCGCTACATGACCGGCAAGATGGAGATCGGCCGGGTCATCGATCTCGACAGTTTTGTCGACTGCCGTTTCGCCGACGCGGCATACCGGCAGTTGGGGCTCGCCCGCCGTTCCGGCAAGGAACGGCAGGCGGCGTCGGCCGGCGAGCAGAAGCTGAACGTTTTCGAGCAGACGCAGACCCATGCCACCCGCGAGGGCAAGTATCTGATCTTTCAGCTTGCCGACGAGCGCTACGGCGTCGGCGTGCTCGATGTCCGGGAGATTATCGGCCTGATGGAGATCACCGAACTGCCCAACATGCCCTCCTTCTTCGAGGGGGTGATCAACCTGCGCGACAAGGTGATCCCGGTGCTCGACATGCGGGCCAAGTTCGGGATGGCGCGCACCGAGCACACCGAGCGCACCTGTATCATCGTCGTCGAGATCTCGGGCCTCAGGGGTTCCACCCTGATGGGGGTGATTGTCGACGGGGTGAGCGAGGTCGCCAATATCCGGGCGGAGGAGGTGGAGGACGCGCCGGTGTTCGGCAAGGGCGTCGATACCTCCTTTATCCTGGGGATGGCCAAGTTGCAGGCCGGGGTCACCATCCTCCTCGATATCGACCGGATTCTCCACACCCGCGAGATGGTGCAGTTGAGCGCCAATTTTTGATCAGAAACGTTGCCGGCGCGGATGGCCGGGCGGCCTTTACCGGTTGCCCGGCAAGGCGGCGGCGCGGGCGAGGTTCTCGCGGGTTTGCGGGTGATCGGGCGAGAGCTTGAGGGCTTCGAACAGGTAAAGGGTTGCCTGGGCCCGGTTGTTGTCGGCGAGGTATTTCTCCGCCCAGTGGTTGTAGAGGGCGGGCATGTCGTAGCCCTTGCTCCAGGCGGCGCGGTAGCTGGCAAAGGCCTCCTTCTTCCGACCCATGTCCTCGAGGGTCACCCCCAGCGTGATATAGGCATCAAGCAGTTCCGGGTTCGCGCGGATCGCCGTCTGTGCATGCCTGATTGATTGTTCGTAGTCCTTCATTTCCCAGTAGATAATCCCCAGGTTGTTGTGCGCCTCGGCTTGATCGGCATTGCCGCTGGCCAGGGCGGTTTCGATGGCGGTAATGGCTTCCGGGAACCGTTGCTGCCGGTCGTAGGTGATGCCCAGGTTCAGATAGGCATGGCCGTTGCGGGGGTCGAGGGCGATGGCCTTGCGGAGGGCCTCTTCTGCCTGCCGCGGCCGTCCGGCCAGTCCGAAGGCGATGCCCTGGGCGGTATAGGCATCCGTGGACTGCGGGGCAACCGCCAGGGCCTGGTCGATTTCGGCCAGCGCCTGTCTGATATCGCGCATTTTCAGATGTGCGATCGCCATGACGAGACGGATGTTGGCCGCGTCCGCATGTTTCTTGGTCAGGGCCGCTGTCGCCGTCGCCAGGGCCGCAGGATAGCGCTTTTGCTCGTTGTGGAGGGCGGCCAGGGCAAGATAGGCGCGGCTGTCGTCCGGCTCGATGGCCATGGCCCGGTGCAGATGCTGTTCCGCCAGCGGATACTGTCTCTCCGCCATCAGGGCCCGGCCCAAGTTGACATGTCCCCTGGCCAGCGCCGGGGATTTTTGCACCACGTCTGCCCAGAGGGAGGTGGCAGAGGCCCAGGTCGTGTTGCGCTGCCAGGTCAGGATGCAGAGGAGCAGGATGCAGGCGCTGGCGATGGCGCGGGCCTGGGCGCGACTCGGCCTCGGCAGGGAGTACAGCCAGGTGAGGGCGGCCGGAAAGAGGAAGAGGGAGGGCAGGTACAGCCGGTGTTCGAAGAGGAGTTCCAGGGCAATGACGGTGGACTCGATGACCAGGTTGGCCAGAAACCAGAGGATCGCGAAGGAGGCGAGGCGCTGCTCTTTTTTGAAGAGGTGGCTGCCAAGCAGGATGAGTCCGGCCAGGCCGAGCAGGGCAATGATGGTCTGGGGCGGGGCCAGCAGGGCGTGGGAAATCGGAAAGTCGTGGTTGATGTTGAGCCGCGACGGGAGCGGCAGGGCGAGCAGGGAAAGATAATGGAAAACGATGCGGGGTTCGGTGAGGAGCCGTTCCGGCAGGGTGAAATCGCGGTCTTGGTAGCCGTTGCGGATGGCCGTGAACGGGTCGTCGCCCAGGAACAACCACCCCAGGCCGAGCGCCAGGATGAAAACGGCCACCCCTGCGCCCTTGAGGATGGTTTTCCGGTGCCGGTCGGCGGGGATAAAGAAATACTCGTAGGCGAGGATCATGATCGGCAGCATCGCCGCGTTCTCCTTGCTGAACAGCGCCATGACGCCGGTGATGAGACTGCCGGCAAAAAAGGCGTTGCGGCGGCCGGGTGACGTCGTTTCGAGGCGGCCCTTGGCGTAGCAGAGCAGCGAGAGCAGGTAGAAAAGTGTCATCATGCTGGTCATCCGCTGCACGATGTAGGTTACGGCGTTGGTCTGGATGGGATGGACAAGCCAGAGGAGTGCGGCGAGGAAGGCGATTTCTTCCGCCGGCAGGCCGGGCCGCCGGATGCGCGGCAGTCGCAGGGTGGAGAGGAAGAGCAGGTAGGCGGTTATCCCGGTCAAAAAATGGATGCAGATGTTGACGAGATGGTAGCCGATGACGTTTGTCCCCTGCGCCAGGTAGTTGAGGGCAAAGGAGAGATTCGGCAGCCAGCGATGGCTGGCATGGCTCTGGGTGGCGGCGGTGGCCAGGTTGGCCAAGGTGAGCCGGGAGAATTTGATCTCCGGATTGTCGACGATGCTGTGGAAGTCGTCGAAAACAAAAGGGGCCTGCAGGGTGCCGGCGTAGAGAAGGGTGGTGGCGGTCGCCAGGAGGGCGCAGACCAGCATCAGGCGTGGGCGCGGATTGTGTTCAGGCGGGTTGTTTGGCATCGCGGTCGTTTCTCTGGAGAAAGAAGTCGGGGGTGGTCTCGCCAGCCGTGCTCATCAGGAATACACCACCACCTGATTGCGCTGTAGTGATTTGGCCTGGTAGAGGGCCTTGTCGGCGTAGGCCAGCAGATCCTGCGGCGATTGCGGGGCATGCGCCCGGTAGGAGGAAACGCCGATGCTGGCGGTCACCTGTTTCTGTTGGCGGCCGTCGGTGTGGCCATGTGCTTCCAGCCGGGTACGGATGCGTTCGGCGATGATCATGCTGCCTTCGAGGTCGGTGTTCGGAAGCAGGATCACAAACTCCTCGCCGCCGTATCGGGCCACTACGTCGGTATCCCGTGACTCCTCGAGCAGGATGTTGCCGACCCCCTTCAGGACAAGATCGCCAAAGGCGTGGCCGTGGTTATCGTTCACCGTCTTGAAGTGGTCGAGGTCGATGATCATGCAGCTGTAATCACCTTTGCCGCGTGTCGCCAGGGCAAAGTCCCGTTGCAGCACCTTGTGGAAATAGCGGTAGTTGTAAAGGCCGGTCAGTTCGTCCTTGATCGCCTGATCCCGCAGAATCCGGTTGGCGCGTTCCAGCTCGGTTGCCTTCTCCGCGAGCTGCTGCAGGTAACGGCTTTCGATCTCGACGGCCTGCTTCTTTTTATGACTCTGGAGGAGCAGAGTGGCGCCAAACCCCAAGAAGAGCAGCAACGCGGCCACCATGATGAGGGCCTGCCGGGAATGCTGCCGGATCGGGCCGGAGATGGCGCTGAATGGCAGGACCACGCCGATCCCCCAGTTGTTGGTGTTGAACTTGATCGGCGCATAGGCGATGAACCGTGGTTCGGGGCGCTCTCCGAACTGGTCGGCGATAAAGATGCCGACCCCTTCACGGCCGGCGGCGAGTTCCGCCGTGATGCGTTGCCGATTGTCGCATTTGTCTTTCACGCAGGAGGAGGGGGCGGCAACCTCGCCGCTCTTCTTGACCGGCGGCCTGGAGAGGAAATGACCGGATTCGTCGATGAGGACCGGGGTCGGGCCACCCTCGAAGCGGAGCGGCTGGATGTAGAGGGAGGTGAGGGTGTCGATGCTCACCAGGGCGCGGACCACCCCGGTCAGTTCGTGGTCGATGGCGATGGGCACGGAAAGCGTCACCACCCGGCGGCCGCCGTCATCGAGAAAATGCGGGCTGACCTGCGGGGCAAGCTTCATCGCTAGACCCGCCATATCGAAGTCGCCGGCAAGTTGCATCTCCTCCGGCCAGGAGGCCAACACCCTGCCGCCGGCGTCGATAATGGCGATGGATTCCAGTTCCCGCCGGTGCGCCTCGTAAAAAGAGCGTAACCGGTTCCGCTCCGGGCCGGTGGCGGGGATGACAAGATCCCTTTTTTTGAAAAGCTGGTCGTGGGCGAGCTCGGAGAGGGAGTTGAGGTGGTCCTCCATGTGCTGCTTCAGCGAGGTGGCGGTGGATTTGGCGATCAGCAGCAGCTGTTGCTCGGTCTGCTCAACCAGGACCTCTTCGAATTGATGATGCGCATGCCGGGCCATCAAGATAATCGCCAGACAGAAGAGCAGCGCCCCGCCGAAAATGAGGCTTGTCTTGCTGTGCGTGGGGGTGGCGGCGTGTGACATGGAGATTCCGGTTGCATTGTCAGGATGAGAAAATGGAAAGCTTATTCTTATCAAGGCAAGGTTGGCAAGGATAAATTGCAGACGATGCCCAACGGCGGGATTCTCAGGCCTGCAGGCAAGAACCGTTTCTTTGGGGACCGGATTGGTCCCTTTTCACAAGCGGCCTTGACAGCTGCAAGGGGATGATTACCTTCTCTGACCAATTCAATGGCCTTGTCCGAGGCCGTTTTCGTTTTTTTCTGCAAACAAGGGTTAGCAACATGACGGGTCGCGTGTCCTCTTGTCGTTGGTGGCAGGCACGGCAGCCCGCGGTAAACGACAGAACTTGAAGAGGTGAACAGCAATGAGTACCGAAAACGCCCAACCCCATGCCGAGACCAAGGAGTTTCAAGCCGAAGTCAAGAAGCTGCTTGATATCGTCATCCATTCGCTCTACACCGAGCGGGAGATCTTTTTGCGGGAACTGGTTTCCAACGCCGCCGACGCCCTGGAGAAGTATCGGCACCAGAGTCTACTCGGCGAGGAGTCCTTTGACAGCCACCTGCCGCTGGAGATCGGCATCGAGGTGGACGACGACAAGAAGACCGTCACCATCACCGATACCGGTATCGGCATGGACAGGGGCGAACTGGAGGCCAACCTCGGCACCATCGCCCATTCCGGCTCCAAGACCTTCTTCACCAAGCTGGACGACGCGGCCAAGAAGGATGTCAACCTCATCGGGCAGTTCGGCGTCGGCTTTTACGCCGCCTTCATGGTCGGCGACAAGGTGACCGTCCAGTCCCGCTCCTACCGGCCGGAAGATACCGGCCACCAGTGGGAATCGGACGGTGCCGGCAGCTTCACCATCTCCGCCTGCCCCGGCATCCGGCGCGGCACCAAGATCATCATCCAGCTGAAGGCCGATGCCCACGAGTTTGCCAATCACACCCGGATCAAGAGCATCATCAAGCGCTATTCGAGCTTTGTTTCCTTCCCCATCAAGGTGGCGGGCGAGGCGGTCAACACCGTCCAGGCGCTCTGGGCGAGGAGCAAGGGCGATATCAAGGACGAGGAGTACACCGAGTTCTACAAGTTTGTCGGCAACGCCGTGGAGGAGCCGCTCCTCCATCTCCACTTCTCCGCCGACGCGCCGCTCGCCATCAAGGCGCTCCTCTTTGCGCCGGAGGCCAGTATCGAAAAACTGGGCTTCGGCCGCACCGAGCCGGGGGTCAGCCTCTACTGCCGGCGGGTCCTCATCGACCAGCACTCCAAGACCATCCTCCCCGAGTGGCTGCGGTTTCTGAAAGGGGTCATCGACAGCGAGGACCTGCCGCTCAATATCTCGCGGCAGGCGTTGCAGGACAACGCCCTGGTCGCCAAGATCAACAAGGTCGTCACCTCCCGTTTCCTCAAGCATCTGAGCGAGGTGGCCAAGGACGAGCCGGAGACCTACGAGAAGTTCTGGGGCGAGTTCGGCTTCTTCCTCAAGGAGGGGGTGGTGTCCGATTTCCTGCACCGCGAGGCGCTGGGCAAGCTGCTCCGGTTCGAGTCCTCCAAGAGTGAGCCGGGCAAGCTCATCTCGCTGGCCGAATACGTCGCGCGGATGGGCGAGGGGCAGAAGGAGATCTATTATATCAGCGGCCCCAGCCGCGAGGCCATCGAGGCCGGCCCCTATATCGAGGCCTTCCGCAAGCGCGACCTTGAAATCATCTACACCCTGGATCCCATCGACGACTTCGTCTTCAGCCATCTCGCCATCTTCGACGAAAAGCAGCTGGTCTCCGCCGACCGGGGAGATCTGAAGCTGCCCGGCGACCCGGCAGAGGAGGAGAAGGAGGAGAAAGCAGCGGACGACGCCGAGAAGGCGGCAACCGCGGGGCTCACCGCCTGGATGAAAGAAGTGCTGGGCGACCGGGTCAAGGAGGTGATGGAGTCGAAGCGGCTGGACGACAGCCCGGCGATCATCGTCAACCCAGATGGCTTCCTGACCAGCAGCATGGAGCGGCTGATGCGCTCCTCCGGCCAGCAGGGGATGCAGCAGTTCGGCGCCAAGAACCTCGAAATCAACGGCCGGCATCCGCTGTTGAAGGGGTTGGCGGAACTGAAGGAAAAGGATGAACCTTTTGCCCGGTCCGTTGTCGAACAGATATACGATAACGCCATGATCCAGGCCGGCCTGATGGTGGAGCCCCGCTCCATGGTCAAGCGTTCCTACGAGATCCTGGCCCGGCTGGTGCAGTCGTAACTGTCGGTGCGGGAGGATAAGAGGTGGCGGCGCGCCTGACCCGTCGTCACCCCTTGTCGGCGCCATCAGACGTCTGTTGACAAATCCTTTCCCGTCGAGCAAAGAGAGTGATGCCCGACGGATTCCGGCCGTCGCGGCATGTCGCCCA